>NZ_JASHHB010000002.1:0-276292 GCF_047460035.1 Streptococcus mitis
TGTCTTCATCATAAGCTTTTACAGTTACTTGGGTTGTAAGTATTCCCTCTTTTCCCTCGGCTCGATAGCCTTGTCCATATAAAACAAAAACAAGATTTTGATGATCATCTACAAAGGCATCAGCTCCATTCTTTATATCCTGACTTTCAAGGAATTCCATAACGTTTTGAAGGTAGGATTCGTAAAATAGGGGGTAGTTGTGTTTTTTATGGTAATCATCTAAAAATGTCACTTCAAACTCACATGGATAATTGGGCATCAAAAATATTTGTTCATCTAGCTGTTTGATCTCTGCATCATGTAATTGTGTTTCTAATTCATCACAATCTAGTATTGACTCTTTATTTAAAGCTTTCATCTTTTTCCTCTATTTCTTTTAATTTCTTTGCGATTGCAGCAATCACAGGAACGGTTACACTATTACCAGCTTGTTTATAGAGCTGACTATTACTAGAGACTTTTCTAGCAGCTTCAAAAGCCCAATCAGGAAAGCCCTGTAGGCGAAAACACTCTTTAGGAGTGATTCGTCGTATTCTCAAACGGTAAAATTGTCCATCTATTAAGACACCGGCTACATGATAAACTTGTTTATCTTCTCCTTCATAGCTAGCAACTACTACTCCCATTTGTCCACTAGTTGTTAACGTATTCGCTATACCTTTTCCAACTCTACCTCGACGATACTGAGAACTTGGTCTTTCCAAATTGATGGAATCTCCTATTTCTGCTTGAGCATATCCTTTTTTCGTTGCTTCCCGTACTTTTAGAAATTGGATTGGTTCTGGAATTAGTATTTTGGGAATTTTATCTCCACCTTGCATCGTAGTTAGTGTTGGAGATAAGCCCTCGCTTCCATATACGCGACCTGTCTCCTTAAAGCTAGTCGGTAAATGTCCAACAACAACAATACCATGACGATCCTGAGTATTTAAAGTAAACATCGGCTCTTGGTTTTCCTTGAATCGTCTCCCATTTTGTCTCTTGTCTAATCTATCTGGTGTCATACAAGGAATCGCAACTTTAAAGCCTTCTCCTTTTCCACGAACTAAGGTTGGTGCAAGACCTTCTGAATAATAGACTTTACCGCTCATTCCACTTTTTGATGGATTCAAATTCCCTAGTGTTTTTAAAGTCTCAGAGTTAGTTGTTTGACCTTCTCGTCTGAAAGGAAATAAGAGTCTGGTACCTCTCTCTCTAGAATGTCCGATAATAAACACCCTCTCTCTGTTTTGGGGAACGCCAAAATCCTTACTGTTAAGCAACTGCCACTCAACATCAAACCCCAACTCATCAAGTGTGGTAAGGATTGTGGTGAACGTCCGTCCCTTATCGTGATTGAGTAGGCCTTTAACATTTTCAAGAAAAAGAAAACGTGGTTGGATTTGTTTGGCCGCCCGAGCAATTTCAAAGAACAAAGTTCCTCTAGTATCTTCAAATCCCAATCGTCTTCCTGCGATTGAAAATGCTTGACAAGGGAATCCCCCACAGATGATATCGACTTTCCCTCTAAGTTTTTTAAATTCTGCATCTGAAACATCTCGTATGTCATGAAATTCTATTTCTCCTTCCGTTTGAAAAATGGACTTATAAGATTCTCTAGCAAATTTATCAATCTCACAAAATCCAATACACTCATGTCCGACACTTTCCATTCCAAGTCGAAATCCTCCAATACCTGAAAATAAATCAATAAATCTCATTTCTTTATCACCCCTTTCTGATCGACTATCAATGTCCAAAAAGTCACACCACTTGAAATTAAAATGAGCATAACTAATATCCACTCGATTGGCGACATTTTAACCACCTCCTTTTCTAACACGGTTGTTCCAAACAGAATACAGGCCATTAAACACAAATTCAGCGAGCACTTCCGCTCGTCTAACAAAGCGAACATTGTCAAGGGCATACTGATAGATTCTTTCAAAATCAGTCATAGCAATGTCACTGGCTGTTTCAGAAAAACCCTCTCGTCTAAATTGATCTTGTACCAATCCCCAAAT
This sequence comes from Streptococcus mitis, assembly GCF_047460035.1. Classification (GTDB taxonomy): domain Bacteria; phylum Bacillota; class Bacilli; order Lactobacillales; family Streptococcaceae; genus Streptococcus; species Streptococcus mitis_DW. Next base: position 2,004 of record NZ_JASHHB010000002.1, read on the forward strand.
ATAATCTCGATCATATTTTGTGACCTTTTCTACTTTTCTTTTCAAAATAGGTTGAGTATTCCTATCCTCCTCATCCTCAATAAATAAAGAATCAGTCTCACTATATTTAGTCTCACTAACTTCAGTCTCACTAGGGGCTGAATATGAGACGGGGGCCGTTTCATTTTCAACCTGCCCTAGTCTTTTTTTAACACTAGGCCTGTTTGAATTACCTACTGGGGTAGAAGATAATTCCCCTAAATAAATCTTATTAGCTAGTCTTCCTTTCTCACTTGAAGACTGTTGAACTTCATCAATTAAGTCATATTCTTTAAGAATTTTTTTGATGGACAGTAATTTTGACTTCGAACAACCTAACAGCCTCATCAGTTTAGAATTAGAAAATACTAAATAGACTGCTCCTTCTTCATCTATCCAACCACGACTGAGAGATAATTCTAAACGATCCTTTAAAATAGAATAAGCCACCTTTACTTCTAGTTTCATATCCATATATTTCTCATCCTCAAAAAGAATTTTAGGTAATTTGTAATACCGTTCTGAAGTTTGGTATTGATTTGCGGTAATTCGTTTCATAGCGCTCCTCCAAGTTCTTTGAGTATTAAATCTCCACTTGATTCCAATTGAACCAAGCCACTTTTTTCTAATTCAGCCATAAGTGAGATGGCTTCAACAATATCAATTCCCATTTCACGTACTAAAAATGAGATGACAATATAGCGTGATGATTGTAATTCTTTTGTCATTTTTCCTCCAGAAAATAAAAAAACGGAAAGATTGTGAAATTCCTTTCCGTAACATAATAAATATTTGAACACCAAACTCAACACCAAAAAAATGTTTTTATTGATGATTATTGCTCAATCAAGCACATATAACAATGTGAAGAATTAAAATCTAAACCAATAAAAACCCTTGAATTCCAAGGGTTTTAAGTATTTATTCTACTTCACAATGTTTTATTATTTTAAATCTTCTAGACCAACCATTGAATTGTAGCCATAATATATCTCCTTCGGATTGAAAAAATTGTAAAAACGTTTTCTTTCTTGCCTTCTATTCTATCATAAATTATTCTTTTTTGCATAAGCTTTTGTCTAGAAAAGCTATTTTATTAAGGAAAATTGAATGCAATCTCATTTTTTAATATATTAATTTTCAGCAAATACCTATCTCTAATCCATGAGATTATTAAATATAAAATTAGTCGTATTGCATTCAATTAAGTTAATTAATCATCTGATAAAATAATCAAAATATATTTTTATGCAATATCTTTTAGAAGTACTATTAAAACATACCTAATTTTATTTATGAAACTACCGGATAATGGTCTGATTGAAATGAAATTAGAGAAGACATGTTTGTCCTCTCCATCAACTTTTAATCACTCATCAAATAATTTCTCCAACTGTCTGGTTGCTGATTCAATCTCGTAGCCATTTTCATCTATCAGCTGTTTCACCTTTTCTGTATCAAGCTCTCGATGATTTCTGACCGACAAAATCTTATCTGCCCATTTTTCAAGAGAATCTTTCAAAGACAGGCTGTTGTCATAGTTATCTAGTATTCTTGCATCTGGTAGATGATTTGCTGTTACAACAGGCAATCCATTTGCCTGAGCTTCAATGAGTACAATTGGCAATCCTTCAAAATGAGATGGGAAGAAGAAAACGTCTAGAAGATTTAGCATTTTTCCGACATTAGTGGTCAAGCCTGTAAAAATGACTTTGTCTACTACTCCATATTCTTTTGCCACATTTTCTAAAAATGCAGTATCTCCTCTTCCAATAAATACTAGACGAGAATTTGGTTCTTTTTTGACGATTTCAGAAAACACCTTCACACAAAAACTTTGATTTTTTTGTTTTTCATATAAACGAGAAACTTGTCCTACAACTAAACAATCTTCTGGAATATGATATTCTTTACGAAGCTGAAATTTCTTTTCTTCAAAAATAAATCAAATCAGGTTTGATTCTAATTAAATTTTTAACAATACTCTAAAATTTTTTACACTCCAAATAATTCTTGAAATCAAAAAACTAATACTCAACGTGACAAATAATATAATAACTGTATTATACCATAAATTATAATTTATATACTTGGCTACTCTTGCTAATACATACGTATGAACAATATATACTCCCATAGTTAATGATGATAGCTTAACTATTAATTCATTATTTTTCAATACAATATTTTTTTCAATTTTTAAGAATAATATAAATAGTCCTATACTTACTATTTTTACAATCATTGAATCATAAAAATACTCTGCAGGTGCGTCATGATAGACATTTTTCGCTAAATAAAATAATAGTATAGGTGAAATTATAAATATTATACTAAAACTAATCTTAATCAATTTTGTTAATTTGATTTCTTGAATATTTATCTTCCCTAAATATCCACCTAAAATATAATAGAAAAACCATGTCCATAATCTAAAAGTTTGTGGAACATATTGTTGTAGAGGTTTATGAAAAATAAAAGTATTTATCATTTCAATAACTATACCAATAACTATCAATATTAACAAAATAGCAAAGTATGAATAATCTTTCTCCAATACTTTTTTTACTATAGGTAATGTCAAATATATTATTATTAACGATCCAAAAAACCAAAATTGATAAGCATATCCTTTTTGAATTAATGAACCTATAATTTTCATTAATGGATTAACATTAAAATCTCTTTTAATCACCCATATCAACATATTCCATACGAATACTATAGTCAAGATTCCCCTTATTTTATTAAAAACATAACTATAAGGTAATTTTTTCTTATTCAATAGAAAATATCCATTTAACATAAAAAATAATGGTATAGCATATGTAGCTAGATAATATAAATATGCACTTATATTATATTGTTCTAAATTAAATCCAGGCCTAGTAGAGTGTAGTACTACAACTCCAATACAAGAAAATATTTTTAATAAATCTAATCCTAAATTTCTCAAATTTTCACTCCTAAATCATTATTAAACTCAGCAAATTGATTCACATAATCCCAAACTTCTTTATTTGAAGTATGGAAGATATGTGCACCGTATTTGTGAACGTTGATTCCCTAAACATTTTCACAATAGATGTTTCCGCTAATGTGTTCACGTTTATCTATTACTTTTACTTTTTTCCTTGTTTAGTTGCTTCATGTGCAAAAATCGCTCCTGACAATTCAGCACCTACTATTAAATAATCATACATATCATCCTCTCAGATAATTCAAGAGCCTTTGATAGACCGTATTTATTTCTAATTAGTTCAAACGCTTCTCTCATATTGGTTCTTCTTGTTTTCATATTATGCATGTCACTAGCGATAAATTGAACTAAATTTTTGTACAAATACTTTTAAAAAATTTAGGCCTATTGGGTCAACCCCTCAAATAATATATTCCATATAAACAAATGTGTACTAGAATATTATTCCTGTTCAAATAACTTCTCTAACTGTCTAGTAGCAAATTTAATTTCATATCCATGTTCACTAATTTTTTTAAGAACATACTCATTATCTAATATACGTCCATCTCTGATCGACAAAATCTTATCTGCCCAATCTTCAAGAGAATCTTTCAAAGACAGGCTATTATCGTAGTTATCTAGTATTCTTGCATCTGGTAAATGATTTGCTGTTACAACAGGTAATCCATTTGCTTGCGCTTCAATGAGTACAATTGGTAAGCCTTCAAAATTAGATGGGAAGAAGAACACATCTAATAAATTTAGCATTTTTCCGACATTAGTGGTCAAGCCTGTAAAAATGACTTTGTCTTCTACACCATATTCTTTTGCCACATTTTCTAAAAATGCAGTATCACCTCTTCCGATAAATACTAAACGAGAATTTGGTTCTTTTTTGACGATTTCAGAAAAGACCTTCACACAAAAACTTTGATTTTTTTGTTTTTCATATAAGCGAGAAACTTGCCCAATGACCAAACAATTTTCAGGGATCTGATATTTCTTCCGAAGTTGGGCTTGCATTTCTTGATCATATAAAAATTTCTCAACTTCAATGGCATTATGAATCACTAATGCCTTTTTTCGTTCTTGACCATGATAAAAATGGTTCAATGCTTCTGTTCCACAGGCCCAAAAATCTGTCGCATATTTGCCGACAAAAAATCGATTGACTGGATGAACAAAGCGATAAAATTTATCAGCTGTCGCACAATGTCCATGTACTATTCTTTTTTCTATCCCATATTTTTTTGCTAATTTTAAAAATTCTAGATGAGTCAGACCATTTTGGTTAGACCATAAAATATCATATCGATGGGCATTTTTCTTAAAAAAATCATCCCATTCTTTTAATGCTTGCTGGATATGAGGTCTTAACTTGGGGATTCTATGAACGACTAGAGGATTGCGACAAAGCTTTTTAAAATGATCACTAAATTCAACATCTTCAGGACCTTGTAGTAAAAATTCTAGTTCAAATTCAGAGGTATCAATATGGTTATAAAAATCTAGAACAATTTTTTCCAAGCCACCAACATCTGGAACCAGCCCACAAACCAATATTCTTTTCATTGATTTCTCCTTATTTTTTTAACTTTAATACTTTTTGAATCATCAGTATGATTTGTTTACCGCCTTCATGATTTCTAAATAGGAAAACGTAGACACCCAATACTGTCAAATAAAGGAAGATTTTGATTGCCAAACTGAGAATGAAATCTAGCTGAGTTAAGAGGTAGTTATCCAGCAAACTTAAAAGTAGAAAGCTTATCCCTGCGACAGTGAAATCTTGTAACAATGTTTTAAAAAAGTCCTTTGAGGAAGCTTTCAATCCATACTTAAAGGCGCTATAGGGTTCATACCAAGAACAAGTTAGTATTGTGGAACCGATTGTTCCTAATAATATTCCGGCGACTCCTAAATCTAAAATCGCTAAAAAGTAGAGTGAAAGGGAAATATTTAATAAAATCTCGACGATAACTTTTTTATTTTGCTCATAACTTAAGCCATAAACTGAAATCAACGTTAGAATCGGTCTTCTATAAAAAGTTAGGAAAAAATGAAGGACAATCAAAATCTCAACTGTACGATTAAATGAAAAACTCTCACCTAACCAGATAGTCATAAATGGATGAATGAACATTAAATAGCCTAAGCTAGCAAAATAAATCAGGCTAAAAGCAATAAATTGGAATTTTTTTAGGAATTTAACCATATCTGCTACTGTCGTAGATTCCGAATGGACTAAGTTACCTACGGAAGAAACAACTGAATTAATCATAGTATTTAAAATCAGTGAAAGAAATCCTAAAACATAGGTATAATTCCCATAAATACCTATAGCTGCTAAGCTGACAAAACTTGCCATTAGAATACTATCTGTTTGAAAAACAATGGTTTCTCCAATACTACCGACTATATTTCCTTTGATATTTCGGATAAATTTTTCTTTTTCCTCCTGATTAATGGGTGTTATCTCATTCTTAAACAAGTAACCATACAATCTATCAACAATCCCCGACATGATGATATTCCCTATAAAATTCATCATGATACTGATCAATAGATAAAAGATATAATTTTTGGTAAAGAATAAAATTCCGATTTGCAAGCATACACGAAGCGTATTTAATCCAAAGTCAATCAAAGTCATCATATAATTACGCTGATCGACATAAAGCAAGGTTCGTTTATAGGAGAAAAAATAGCTGGAAGCTGAGTTAAATACAAAGAGAAAAAATATCAAATATACTTCACTATTTACCGTATAATCCTTTATCATGTAAGGAAGAAATAAAGAAAGTATAGCGCCCAGTATAAAAATAGAAAAGCCGATGATTCTATATAATTTTTTGAAAAGAATCATAAAGGCATTGATTTTTCCATGTTCTTCTCTGCCTAAGGGTCCATATAGTGCATAGCTCATGGCTCCAGCAACCCCTAATTCTGCCAAAGACAGGATAGAAACTAAGCTAGACAAATAATTGTTTAATCCTAGATAGGTTACCCCAAGTAAATTGATAAAAATAGTTCGATTGATAAAGCCAAGAAGGACTTGAAAAGGTTGCAATGCCAGAGCAATACTCGTATTTAAGGTGGCAAATTCGGTTCTACTTTTTTTCGTGTATTTCATCTATTCCTTTAATTTTCCTTGTAAAAGTTGATCGAGATAATTTCCTGGAAGGACTTCTTCTTTCTTGATTTTATAAGTCGTTTTTAAAATCGGTGTTGTTTTTAACACTTCTTCCCATTCTTTTTCATCAAAAAGATCATGGGCATGGTCTCTTAAAAACCAAACACGCTCAGCTGGTGCTAGAATAGGTAATCTATCCACTAAGTTTTCAAAATAAGGACTGCACTTATATTCGGACAAAATAAAATAATCCATCATCAGGTAATGAATAAAAACTGGATATTTACGAACATAGTAAAGATATAAATCCCGAATATGTTTAAAATAAGGCTTGCCTTTTTTTCCTGCCAGAAAGAAACCTGCCCATTTAAAGTCACCAACAGTTCGTTCTATTTGTTCAGATCGTATAGGTGGATGATTCAAACTAAAAAAGTCCCCTTCAAACATTTCTAAAGTTGCATAGGGAGATACAAATAAGGTTGCATCCATCCAAATGCCACCGTATTGGCATAAGAGACTAAAACGAATAATATCTGAATAATGCGCAGCTGATAATTCTTTTTTCTTGTATTTTTCGGTGATGTCTGATGGAATATTGATGAAATCCGCCAGATTTTCATCCGTCAACAAATAGAATTCACAATCATTTCTTTTGGCGAAGTTTTTTATGGTCTTTATTGAAGTCTGGACTGTCCCAGGCATTTGAGCTTCTCCCTGTTGCCACATTGTCCAAATCATTTTCGGAAATTCCGTCACTTCTTCTTTTTCATCTATCAAATCATCTATTTGAGCTTCTTTTCTTAATTTCAGTACAAAATGCAAAAGAATCTTTCTTCGAAAATCATAAAACATCTTGTCAGATTTTTGTGCGAGAAAGTAAACACATGTTAGTTTAAGGCCATAATATTTTAAAATTTGACGATAGCGAGCCATTTTTTTTTGTAAGATTTGTAGTTTCATAAACTCTACAAATTCCTTTCACATTTTTCTAAAGCTGTTTCTAGAAAATACCCACTACGAATTTTTTCTCCAATTTTTTTACTATTTTTAATCAGCTCTTGAAAATCTTCTTCATCAATCGAGTTTAAACAATCTGCAATTTCAAATAATGAATCAACAAGTATTCCACAATGGTTTTTTCGTACAAACTCCGCTAAAGCAGATTGGCTCCATACAATAATCGGAAAACCTGAGGCTAAATAAAGAGAAGCTTTATGAGGGTTATTCATCTTTAAATACTCTCCATACATTCCACTACAAGTATGGGGGCTATCTCCATCCCAGACTAAGCCAAAACCGCCATGCAAGTGATTAGAAAGTTCATCAGGAGAAAAAGCACCTTGATAATGAACGTTGTGAGGAAGATTCTCCTCTTCAAAGTTAATGCCATAAATAGAAAAATCTGGTTTTTCGGGTAATTGTCTTGCGTATTTTGTTTTCCGAATATCGAAATTTCCAGCTAACAAAATAGTTTCTTTTTCATAAGCTTTCTTCTCTTTATAATGTGGAATCAAATAGTCAAATATCTCTAAGGAAACAATCTTCTCTTCCGGTATTCCTAATCGCACAAGTTCTGCTTTCATCTTTTCATTATGAGCGATAATACCATCTACTTTTTCAAGGACTGTTTTATTTTGTAAAAAATGGATAATGGAATATTTGAAATCTGTAAATGACTTGATTTTTTTATTTCTCAGGGACTCGATATCGTGAATCAGCAAATAAGCTTTGAATGTTCTATTTTTCAAAAATCTCGTAAAAATTTGTTTTTTTAAGGTATGCCATAATAACGGAAATTGAAGAACTAACACATCATTTTTTGTCAAAGTGATGGGATTTGAATCATTATTTAGGGAAAAAGGTTGATATCCTGCTTCTAGCATTATTTTTTCAGCATCTAATCTTGCCTTAGATCCTGCATGTTTGGCTTCTGCGTAAAATTCTTTTAAGTAATAATTCATACTACTTCAACCCTCTCCAAAATCTTTTTACAATATATTTTTCAAATCTCCATTGAATGGCTCCAACAACTCTTGAAATAAAGACAATCTTTTTAGGGAATAATCGATAGGCCCGCATTAATAATGATTGACTTGAACTTTTAGCGTAACGATTCAGATACTCGACATATTTTTCTTGATAGGGATTTCCTTCAAATATACGATAGTCGACAACGTGCATCAAGACTAAATGAAATAAGCGACGATGTACGTATGGGAGTGAGTCAGCATTTCCATCATATAAATGCTCCACTTTATCACAAATAGTAAACAAATCCAAATTTTTCAAACTAAATTCGCGATTCATAATACTACCAGAACGTACACGGTAATAATATCCTATATAATCGATTTTCACCATTTTATGAATATGTTTTAAGATTCCCATTCCTCCATACACATCTTCATAAAATAAACCTTCTAAAAATGGAAAATTGACAATCACTTGTCTTCGAAAAAGTTTAGCAACTGCATTCAAACGGACAATATTATCTTTACAAAGAGAAACTAATGCTTCATGGGCATTTCCTTGGAAAATAATTTTGACATTCTCAGGAGAAGGGATTTCTATTTCTTTTTGATCATTTGTATACCAACATTCTACGATGTCCATTTCTTCTGAAGTCATGTGCTTTAATAATTGTTCCAACATATCTTCTTTAAGAACATCATCACTGTCTACAAAAGTGATAAATTCGCCTCTAGATTCAGTCATACCACGATTACGAGCGCCACTTAATCCTTTATTTTCTTGATTGATTAAGTGAAAACGAGGATCTTGTTGACAATAGCGCTCACAAATTTCTTTTGAGCCATCTCTTGAACCATCATTGACTAGGATCACTTCTATATCGGTATAAGTTTGATGTTGAATACTATTTAAACATTCTTCCAGATACTCTTCAACATTATAAACAGGTACAATGACACTAATCATAAATAGGCTCCTATTAAATTTTCCATTTTTTTCGAATGTCTAAATATCTTAAATACAGAGGATAATATAAACTAAAAAAATATTTTGATGAATAACTATACCATCTTAATAGTTTACTAGAATTGAAAATATCTGATGATTTCTTAGCTATTTTGGCATATTTATTAATCTCATCAATATATAACTGATAATATGGATGTCCAACTCTTATGTTATACTTTTTAAAATGTCCAATACCGACTAAAAATAACATATTCCCTACATAAGGTAACCAATTATCTTCTCTAAATTCCTCTAATAATTTTTCGCCAACCTTAAAAATATCAAGATTCTTTTCTGAATAGTTCTGATTCATTGTACTAGAAGTATGATATCGATAATAATAACCAATATAGTCAATTTTTCTCATTTTTTGAATATACTTTAAAGAGACGATTCCAGTATAAAAATCTTCATAAATTAAATTTTCTAAAAACGGAACTTTCTCCACTATTTTACGACGATAGAGTTTTGCGACTGGACTCCAACTTACTCCATGATTAAAACATTGGTATAATGCTTCATTTGAATCAAATTCTTTAACATGAATATCTTTTTTTTCTTCATTTAAGGATTGAATATCCTCGGTTCTATTACATTCTACAATATCAATTCCATCAGACATATACTTCTTTAATTGCGCCAACAAATCGAACTTTACTATATCATCACTATCAATAAAAACGATGAATTCTCCTGTAGACTCAGCAACGCCTCTATTTCTTGCAATACTCTGTCCTTGGTTTTCTTGATTCATTAAGTAAAAACGAGTATCTTTCCTACAATATTCTTCACAAATTTCTTTTGAATTATCAGTAGATCCATCATTAACTAATATAACTTCAAAATTTGTATAAGTTTGTTTTTGGATACTTTCTAAACATTCTTTCAAATAGAATTCCACATTATAAACGGGGACGATAATGCTAATCATTTTCATTCTGACATCACCTTTAAAATTTATTGTCTTATTCTACATATTCAAATAATCATTTTTTTCTTATATGTAATTTATCGTTTAGATTATTCATTACTTTTTTAGTAGAAATCCATCTCTTTTGTAAACCTTTATAAAGGGGATAAGTGATAGTTGTATAATATTTTGGAGCAAATAAGTACAGTCTCAATAAACGATATTTCTGAATAACTTCCTTGGATTGCTTTGCTATAAAAGCAGCGCTTCGAATAAAATCTTCATATAAATCGACATATGGATTCTTCTTATTTATCCCATCTTTTAAATAGTGTCCATGACCTATATAAAACATAAAATATCCAATATAAGGAAGCATATCTTCATCATCTTTAAAAGAATCTATTAACTGATTTCCCACTTTAAAAATATCTAAATCTTTTTCATTAAAGGATTTTGTCATAGTACTATTGGGACGAACACGATAGTAATAACCGATATAATCAACAATTACTATTTTTCGAATATGTTTTAGATAATTGATTCCTGTAAAGACATCTTCATAAATATAACCTTCTAAAAATGGAACTTTTTCAACAATTTCTCTTCTATATAATTTCGTAAAAGCACAAAACTTCACTTCTTTAAACGCAATACAATTAAGAATTGCTTTTTTAGCATTTCCTTCGAATGCAATTGTAGAAGTTCTATTAAGAAAGAACTCTTCTTTATTTCTTGTCATTCTACATTCTACGATATCTACATCCATCTTCATGTAAGGAAGTAATACTTCTAACACGCTTGTATTGATCACATCATCGCTATCCACAAACATAATATATTGCCCAACAGATTCTTTAACACCTCGGTTTCTGGCAACACTCTGTCCTTGATTTTCTTGATTAATCAATCTAAAGCGACTATCTTTTTCGCAATATTGTTCACAGATTTTTCTTGAACCATCGGTTGAACCATCGTTTACTAAGATGACTTCAATGTCTGTAAAAGTTTGCTGCCTTATACTTTCTAAACATTCTTCTAAATATTCTTCCACATTATAAACGGGCACGATAACGCTAATCATAAAATAATTTCCTTCTCATTTATGTTTATTCATCTAGCTTTACTTCTTTAATGCCATTTTTGAATTTCCAAATTGCGTAATAGAGCGGGAATACAATTGAATTATAATATTTTGGGCAAACATTATAGAGCTTAATCAAACGTGACGATCTAGCTAAGTCTGGATTTTTCTTGGTGATAGTTACATAGTCGGCCAATTTCTGATTATAGACTTCTGTATATGGATTTCCTTTTTGAATATAGTCTTGATAATGCATGGTCGCTACATGAACTAGGTATTTACCAATATAAGGAAGAAGTTCTCCCCTATCAGAATACAAGTCAATCAATTGGTCACTTACTGTAAACACATCTAGATTTTTCTCGGTAAATGTTCTATGCATAGTACTAGTCGCATGTTGACGGTAATAATAGCCTACATAATCGATTTTAACAATCTTTCGGATATATTTAAGCATACCAATTCCGCTATAAATATCTTCAAAAATGAGCTCTTCTAGGTAGGGGACAGCTTCGACAATAGCTCTTCTATAAAGCTTTGTGACTGGATTAACACTTAGTAGATGGTTAGGGACAACTTTCACTGCTTCTTCGGAATTTCCCTCAAAAATGATTTTGATATCTTGAAAATTTTCTGCCAAGAATTTCTTTTTATGTACGGTGAACTGACTTTCTACAATATCTACGTCACCACTCATATAGTTCATTAAGGTTTCTAAATAATTCGGTAGGATCATGTCATCACTATCAACAAATGCAATGAATTCGCCTCTTGAAGCTGTTACACCTGTATTTCGTGCAACACTTTGGCCTTGGTTGCTTTGATTGATTAATCGGAAACGCTTATCTGCTTGGCAATAACGTTCACAAATAGCTTTTGATCCATCTGTTGAACCATCATTGACTAAAAGGACTTCAAAATCTGTGTAGGTTTGGTTTTGAATGCTGTCTAAACATTCTTCCAGATAAGTTTCCACATTATAAACGGGTACGATTACACTAATCATTCTTTATCCTAACCTTATTTTCTTAATCCAATTTCATCCAAAAGTGTCTTTGTAAAATCTTTTTGAATGGCATTAACCTTGTTATTGATTTTTTTTCGTTCTTCAATATGAATATCTTCAGATTTCATGACACTCTCTAGGAATTCTATTAAGTCATGCGAATCACGAATGACACTACCCACCATTAAACTCTTCACATCCTCAAATACAAAGCCTCTTTTTTCTTTGTATTCCTCATAATCATTAATGGTAAATGCAACTGGTCTATTTAATAAATAATAATCTAAAAATACTGATGAATAATCAGTAATTAATGCACTTGTTGTTCCCAAAAAGGTATATAAAGTCTCATACTGCTCACTAATAATCTCTTCTGTTAATAGATGAATGGTCGAATAATTTCTTTCAAATTTTAACTGAGATTCCTCAAGAGGGTGAAGTTTAATATAAAGTTGATACCCATAGTTTGAGAGTAGTTTTTCAATGTTTTGAAAGTCCTCTTCTTCTAAAGAAAATATCAATGCTGCTTGGCTGTCATGATAATTTTTAGAATTGCGGTAGGTTGGCATCCAGATGATTTTCTTCTCTTTTTTCTCTTTAAAGAGCTCATCATTTCGAATATTACCAACAAGAAGCATCTGCTCATCTTTAGCATTAAAGGCTGCTTTCATGATTGGAGTAAATAATTCTGAAGAGGAGACTAATTTTGTAAAGAAATTATAGTCAATTTTTTCCATTCCAACTTCAAGATTCCCAATTTTTTTCAAGGGCATTCCATGCCACAAGTTGACAACCATCTGGCTTGGAGCAGGTTTTATAGGATACTTGCCAAATGAATAGAAAAAATATTTAGATGTTAAAAAATAAAAGAAACCTCGATAAATAGAAACATACTTTACATCATGTTCTTTTTCTAAATGATAAAAATCATTAGATGCACAAACGATTTCATATGCTTTGTGATAGCCATTGTCCACTAAATAGTGATAGAGTGTTCTAAGATTATCTCTAAATCCCCAGTTAGAATACAGAACAATTCTGTTACTTTTCTTGGGAATCATTTTATTTAGTTTATAAGTAAAATCACTTACTTTAAACAGTAAGGGTTTCAAATAGTTGATCATTCTCTTTTTAAACCTTGCTTATAAATTTCTTTTAAATTTTGAACATTTTCTTCAATATCAAACTGCTTTAGGTGTTCATTTAGCTGTCGTTGTTTCTTCTTGATAGGCGCCTTTTCTATATAGTTTACCCATTTAGCCTTATCTAGCGGCATGGCTGTACAGAGTTCACTAACGATCCGAGTTGTTGGATCAATTGTTTCATTCATGATAATATTGACTCCAGAACATTGAGCTTCTACCAGTACGATTGGGAAACCTTCATACAAAGAAGGAAAGGCAAAAATATCAAAGGCTGAATAAAATTTATGAACATCTTCTCTTTTTCCTGTGAAGATGATATTCTTCGCTTCCTTACTTTTCTCTTCTAAAATTGAACGATCTGGTCCTTCACCAACAAAGAAAAAAGTAGCATCAGGCAATTCTTTAGCAATTTCAATCAAAAAACTCTGGTTTTTGAAGGGGTTTAAAATACCAATCATCCCAACTACTTTTTGATGTTCAGCTATATGAAACTCTTTGCGAATTTCTTCTCGAAAAGTTGGAGAAAACCGATACTTGTTGATGTCAATTGCATTTGGAAGGATTTGAAATGATTTCTTTCCAAATATCTTAACTCCAGCTAATTGGCCACAAGAGATACGATGGGTCGCATTTTTCAAAGCTAAAAAGACCAAAAATCGATTGCGAATACTTTTTAACCAAGTGTCTGAAAATTGGCTACTATGGTTGTGGTAAATCCTAACTGGAACACCATTTTTTCGAGCATAGTAATTATGTATAAAAGCGGTTATAGGATTATGAACATGTAGAATGTCAATTTTATTATTTTCATAAAATTGTCGGCACTCTCTCGCATAGGCAAATAGTTTAGAAATCTTTAGGGCTGGAAATACAATTCGTTTAATTTCTTTTTCATCTAGGTATTGATTAAATGGGAAATGAGCCTCTCCATTTGACTCTCCGACCATATATTCAAACTCTTGATCATCAGTTAGGATATGATTTTTGATAAAACTTTGTACCCCACTCATGGTATTCCTTACACCACCTGTTACATGTATGACCTGATATTTCATCCTAGTTTCCTTGATTCAAATCATTCTTTATCTTAGAAGTTGAAATTTCTTTTGTTCGTGATAGGTAAACAACCTCTATTCCAAAATCACTTAAATAATCAAATTTTCCCTGCCAATCATCTCCAATGACAAACACATCAGCATGATACTTTTCTATGTCTGAGATTTTTTGATCCCAATTTTCTTCTGGTATGACGAGATCCACATATCTGATAGCCTCTAATAGAGATTTTCTTTCTTCGTAATCAAAATAACATTCTTTATTCTTTTCTAGCTTATTAAATTCATTGGTAGAAAGCCCGACAATGAGATAATCTCCCAAGGATTTTGCCCTTTTTAAAAGATTAATATGACCGTAATGCAATAAATCAAATGTTCCGTATGTAATGACTCTCTTCATAACTTCCTAACCACCTCTACATCTTCTCTCATTTTTTTCTTATAGACCCATTTCCTAATTGAATTCGGAAGAATTCGAATTGTATTACGAAGGAAAATATTTCTAACAAATTCTACTAGACTAATATCTCTTCTGCGATAAAAATCTAATTGGAGCATAAAGTCAGTCTTTACATACAGGAAACCGCCCCTCCGCAGATAGCTTGAATCATTTGTCTGCATGACTACTAAAGGTTCCTGGATATTTAAAAAATCCTTAGTTGGATTATCGTGTAACAATCTCATTGTGAGGTCATAATCCTCTAGGTAACGGAATTTACGATAATTACCAGCCTTCAAGATATACTCTTTTTTCATCATACTCGATGGATTATTAAAGGGATTTCTCATTTTCGAATATTGACGAATTTCGGCTGTAGTTTCTGGTACTTTCTTTAAGGCGGTAAACTCTGTATTTTTCTCTAGAATATTGGAACCAACCATGATGAGGTTGGGATTTTTTTCAAAGGCAGCTAATTGCTTCTCAAACCTTGTTTCTAGAGAATAGTCATCACTGTCCATTCTTGCAATGAATTCTGTTTGACATTGATTAACTCCAAAGAGGGAAGCTGGTCCAGAACCTAGGTTTTTAGGTAAATGAAAAACCTTTAAAATTGGAATCTCTCTCTGTAACTTTTGGATTTCTATTTCTAACTCTTCAGTCAATTCGCCATCACAAACTAAAATGATTTCTGTTGGTTTAATGGTCTGATGATAAGAGCTTAGCAAACTTTTCCTTAAATTTCTAGGAGTTTCTTTTTTATATACTGTAGTTAAAACTGAAAATTTCATTTTATAACCCCTAAACCTAATTCCCAATTAACCAATCTACAATAACTGAACGGTAGGGAACGACATGGTACCAGTCAGTTTTAAAGTAAACAATGACTAGAAAGATTGAAGCATAAACCAATATCACCAAATAAAATAAAATCCACTGAACTTTTTTGTCACCTATTTTAGATAAAATCATGGGGATATATAGGCAAATAAAGGGGGTAAAGTAGTGTGCAAATCTACCAAAAAGGCTTGTTTGCAAAGTTGACGCGGTAAGTAAAAAGGAGATAAAGAACAGACTTCTTATATATTCTTCTTCAGTCGATAATTTTTTCTTTCTAATCACTAGTTCTCCCAAAAGCAGAACTATACCATACCAAATTGTTAAAAATACAGGTGCCCATTTATTGCTTTCCAAAAACCATGATGATTCCAGATAGGAAGTATACTGAGGAAAGAAAGAAATAAAGATAGTTGCAATTTGTTTGATAAAAGGTAAGATGATTAGAAATGCAAGGAACACAAATTGGTATATTCTTTTATTTAAAACGATTTTTTTAAGGGGGAAAAACAAGAGGCAGACGATACCAGATGTATGAAATAAGGGAGTTAGTAAGATAAATACCCATGCTAAAATCTTCTTGTTTTTTACTAAGTAGTGAAACCCTAAAAAACTTAAAGCAATCGCCAGACCTTGCCTGATATTTGATAAAGAATAAAAAAAGAGTCCTAACGAGCTGAAGTAAATCAGTAAACTCATGTAAACATTTTTAGAATGCTTATAAAGCACAAGAAACCAGGCAACTAAAGTTATAAAGGCATAGGCAAATAATAAAAATGGATAGTGAACACTAAAGTTTCTTAGAAAAATGTTACTTACTAAATAACCAAGTTCAAATCGAGAACTAAATAAATGTGATAAGTCTGGAAGTTGTAAATTATTCGATTCAAAAATATGGATATAAGTTCCTAAATCTCCTCCGACGCTAGAAGTACGAAACCCTGCAATGATTAAAAAAAAGAAGAAAGTCGGAAGAACAAGGAAACCTAACTCTTTTGCTTTATCCTCATATTTTGATGAGAAAAAGGCCAGGAAAGAGATATAGACGAACATTAAAAGATAGATTGTCATTTTTTCTTTATCCTTAGCCTTTCAAATAGTTATTTTAATAATAGTAGTAATAGGTGTCTTTATGTGAATCTATTTTATTCATTATCACACCAAGTAGTCTAGCACCAACATGATCTAATCTACGTTTTGCTTCAGTGATTTGTCGACGTTTTGATTTTTTTGTATCTACGACTAGAAGTGTGGCGTCAGCAATACTTGCTAAAATTTGAGCATCCGTTGCTGCTAGCAAGGGAGGTGTATCGATAATGACATAGTCATAAAAATCCTCAAATGCTTTAAGTGTTTCATCCATAGAAGAACTAGCTAACATCTCAGAAGGATTAGGCGGAACAGGTCCTGAAGTCAGTACATCTAAATTCACATCGTTTATCGTCAAATGATTAATGGAATCTACTCCTGACTTCTTTAATAAAAAAGTGCTGAGTCCTTCAGTGTTATTTAGCTCTGTTAATTTATGTTGAGTTGGTTTACGCATATCCGCGTCTATGATAATCACTCTTTTCCCCTGTTGGGCCAAAGAGGCAGCAAGATTGATACTGACTTCACTCTTTCCTTCATTGGGATTGGCACTTGTAACGACAATGATTTTAATATTTTTTCCAAATTCTGAGAACTGAAGATTACTCCTTAAAGTTCTAAAGGACTCAGCTACGATGGATTTACTGTTATGAATAACTTCGATATGCATGTCACTCACCTCTTCTCTTTCTCTCTATAGTCGGAATCATCCCGAGAACAGGTGTTCCCACTAACTCTTCCAAGTCTTCGTAAGAATCAATCGAATCACTCAATACATATTTGATGAAAATAACATTAAATCCTACAAAAGAAAACACTAGAATAGATACAAGAAGATTCTTCCATAGAACGGGATAAACTGGAGAATCACTTCCCAGTGCTTCTGTAACAACTGACAAGTTGTCGCGCCCTAATCTATCTGCTGTAAATTTCTTGTACTGAGACACATACTCTTTAATATAACGTTCAGCTAAATTTCGATCTAGTCCTCTCACTGTTATTGTGACCAACTGAGAACCTGAGTCATTTGTTAATTTAACAGACTTGATTTTTGAAATTTCATCTGGTGATAAGCTTAATGCTTTATTGGTCTCATCTTTTACAGGGGGAAGATCTGCTATCTCTAAATAAGTCTTAGCTTGTCTTTGAAAGAGGTTTATAGCTTCAATCGTTTGCGCATCATTATTTTGCCCATTTGTTTGACTTGAAGTGTTCTTCATTATGAGCTTAGAGGATACACTGTATATAGGAGAAATGATAAAAACAGTATATAGACCAACTGCTGTCGTCCCTACTATAGTAAATAGAAGTAAAAATAGTAGTTTGCTTTTTATCAAAGAAAAAACTCTATTAATATTTTTATTAAAAATAGTCATATTATTGTTTGTTTCCTTTTATTTATTTTTTCTTTCTTAGAACTACCTAGATCCGTTCCCGGTAACCATCACTTTAATTGTTTTTAATAGTATAAGAAAATCTAACTTGATACTTTCGTGATTGATATAGAATAGATCGTAGACTAATTTATCTTTAGGAGTTAATTCATAACCACCATTTACTTGAGCCCATCCTGTGATTCCTGGGCGGACAGCTAAACGTTCATTAAAATTAGGGATATCTTTCAAAAATTCATTGATAAACTCTGGTCGTTCTGGTCGTGGTCCAATAATGGACATCTCACCTTTAATTACATTAATGATTTGTGGTAATTCATCAATTCGTGTTTTACGAATAAAACGTCCGACTTTTGTAATGCGTGTATCATTTTTGCTCGCCCATTTATGACCATTCTTTTCAGCATCTTGATACATGGATCGGAGTTTATAAATTGAAAAACTTTGTCCATTTAAACCAATTCGTTCTTGTATATAAATAGGATTACCACTTGATTCGATTACAATAAAGATACATGCTATTAAACAAATCGGGATAATTAATAGTAATGAGGGTATAGAAATTAGAAGACCTATAATTCTCTTAATTCTCCTATACATAAGCATCATTCTCCTAGAAAAAACTAAGGCGCACGCATATATATGCGTGCGCCACTCACTACGTTGAGGCATATATATATATATATATATATATATATATGGTTCCAAGTATAAAAAAGTTAGAACCAATAAAAATATGTATATTTACCAAGAATTAAATCATACAGTTCAATATAACATAAAAAAATAAGATTTTCAAGCTTACGTGATTAAAATACAGGAAATACACCTAAATTAAATGTTGCTAAATATTTTTGTTCGATATAATCAACTGAGGATTCACTAAAAATAATTCTTCTGCTCTTTCCTTTCCATACTGATGACTAATCACGTCAAATGCTTGCTTCATATATGGTGGTCTTGAGCTTAGATTATGCATATCGCTAGCCACACAGTGAACTAGATTATAGGATAGAAAATACTGAGCTCTTTTTTTGAGTAAGCGATACTTATCCCCAAACATTTTAGGCTTAAGAACACTCGAGCTATTTATTTGAGTATAACATCCCATATCTATCAGCTCTTTAACTCTTTTTTCATTTTTTTCTAGTTCAGCATAGCGTTCAATATGGGCAATGACAGGTCTAATACCTAACAATAAAACTTTATTTACTGCATTGCGGATTTCCCAATAGGGGGTGGTCGGGCTGAATTCAATCAAAGCATATTGTGTATCGTTCAGAGTAGGAATCTGCTTGCTTTCCAATTTGTCAAGAGCATCTTGGGTAAAGTATATTTCAGCTCCATATAAAAGAGTTAAGTCAGGCAGTTCTTTCTTAGCAAGTGCTTGAACCTCTTTAAAGTTGGTCATAATTGTATCTTCTGGAGTTTCAAACATATTTTTACGACGATGTGAAGTGGATACAATTGTACGAACTCCCTGTGAAAAAGCTTCTTTCAGAAGAGCTAGGCTTTCTTCAATTGTGCTTGGTCCATCATCTACACCAAAAACAATGTGAGAGTGGATATCAATCATGTAATATTTCCTTATATAATAGAGTTTTAGTTACTGTAATAAATAATTTAACACATATATATAAGTATTTTGAATAACCTATAAATATTAGTTTATACAGTTTGTTTTCCTGATGTTATTATACTACGAAACATTAAAATAATCTAGTTATTCTTATAAGATTTTAAAAGTTATCTAGTATAACAAAGCATATATAAATAAGCGTGTTTTGTTTTCGAATAAATCTGTTGAGAATAATAATGATACTGACTATTAAAACTAACACCTACCATGGAATTTCCACGGTAGGTGTTAGTTATATCAATAATCGTTCTAAAAATGGTTTGATGCAGTTGAGGAGAATTCCTTCTATCCAGCTTTCTTGTGCTGAGGATAGAATGTCTGTCTGGAGGCTTTCTTTTAGAAAATTTCGAACTTGTTCTGGTGCGATTTCAAACTCAAAGGCTTTCATTTTATGGAAAAAGTCGAGCAGATGGTCTGACAGATATTCAGTTGAAAATGGCACTTCTCCACTTTTTTGATATTCTAATAAGAGCCTAGAAAATCGGGCTTTTTCTTCAGGAAGCTCACGAAAGTAAGAATTGAGGAGCCAGGTCTGCTTCTGCTTTCTTTCAATTGGATTCTGACTAGCAATTCGTTGGTCTTTTTCCAACTCTTTTTGGTATTGTTTGGCCTTGATAGCCCGTTCTGTTCGATTTTTACCAAAAAGAATTTTCTCCCATTTGCGTTCTTCTTGAGTTAGAGTTTCTGTAAAGCCAAAGTAGTCTTGATAGGCACGTTCTGCTGGACCCATGGCTAGTACCAGATTGTCTGCATATTGCTTGGCGATTCTATCTCTTTTCTTGCGCTCTTTCTCTGCCTGGATACGGAGTTCCTGTTCGTAGTCAATTTTTTCCTTTCCTAGCTTGACAAGGTAGAGTTGGTCATCCGGTTTTCCAAGTAAAAAGGGCTTGATATACTTTTCTAGGACTTCTTCCATCCGAGCCTTTTTCTTGGGCTCTGCCTTGGTCCAACTTCCTCCTCGAAAGACTTCTAGGAAGAGCTGGTAGGCTCTTTCAGGTGAGAACTGATTGCCACGATTGGGTTTAAAAACACCTTTTTCCCAGAGCCACTTTAGAAGATGCTCGTCAAAGTCACTTTTGTTAACCTTGATTTTTTCCTTTTTCTGTGCTTTTCTGGTCAGATTGTCGACCTTTCTGAGCAGTTTTTCCTCCTCTTCCAGTTGCTGGTCAAGGGTCAATCGATGAAAATGACGAACACAGTCGCTACCAATCGGAAAGAGGCGTTGGCCTGTGACACCGTTAAAGAGTTCGTAAGCGTACTTGATAGCATTTCCACAGACACAATTGCTACGGCCGATACCGTTAAAAATCAAGGAAACTTCCTTCCATTCCTTGGTAGCTTGTTCCCAAGTATCCGCTTTTGAAGCCTGTAAAACCGCATCGTGCAGGGATTTTCTAACTGGAAGTGTCATGAGGTCTCCTTTCTAGATTATACTTTTACAACTTGAACCTCGTCTTTACCGAGTAGAATCAAGTATTTTTCAATATTTTCAATCGAATAGGCTCGAGATAAAGCCTCTCCGTATAGGGATAACTGACCACGATAACGGTCTATGAGTTGACTTGGTTCATCATAGCGGTCTGTCTTATAGTCGAACAGGACAATTTTGTCTTCGTAAAGTAGATAGCCATCAAGGATACCACGGACAACAAAGTCTTCCTGACTCTTTTGGTCTCGTTTGATCATGGAGAAAGGTTGCTCGCGATAGAGATGGTCGGTATTAGCGAGAATTTCCTGACCGAGTGCTGTGTCAAAGAATGCAAGAATTTTCGAAAGATTGATCTTGTCCCTAACAGCTGGGCTGGTTTGAACTTGTTTGAGAGTTTCTGTCAGGTTAACAAGTGTTGGTCGCTGACTGAGGTCCATTCTCTGCATCAGTTCGTGGGTGGCACTACCCATCTCAGCTCCTGTTACCTTTTCTTTGGTTGAAAAATCTGGCAAATCAAAGCTGATTTTCTTGTCTACTGACTGACCTTGACCTGCAATCTCGACACCTTCCATATCCATAACTGGTTCGTAGAATTTCTTGATTTGACTTGGAGTTTGAACACTAGGAAGTTCAATGGCTGCACGGTGAAGAGTATTATATACTTCCACTTCTTTCAGCATTTCAAGAGCTTCTTTAATGGTTTCTGACTGACGATTGTCTGCTTGGGAGCTATCTTGGAGGGGACTTTTGTTTTCCAACTCTCCGATAGATTCTGTAGTCAGCTGATCTTCACCAACAAAACGATAGCTAAAGTTGAGATGATCCTTGGCAAATACTTTACTGATAGCCCAAATCCAATCTTGGAAATTCCTTGCTTGAAGTCTAGTGTTGCTGTTTAGTTTTCCATTTTTAGCTGCTGGGTATTCCTTGGCTTCAAGCTTTTCGCGAGAACCCTTGCCGACAAGATAGAGCTTTTTCTCAGCCCTCGTCATAGCAACATACAGCAGACGCATTTGCTCTGAATAGCTTGCCAGCTGTAATTCCTCTTCGTTCTGCCTATAGGTCAGACTAGGAATGGAGAGTTTGATGGTTTTAGGATAGTGGGCTTCCACTGCTCCTGTATCCATCTTGGCAATATATTTGACACCAAGACCGTTTTTACGGCTGAGAATGACTTCTGACATAGAGTCTTGCTTGTTGAAATCTTGATCCATATTGAGAATAAAGACGTAAGGAAACTCCAGCCCTTTACTCTTGTGGATGGTCATGAGCTCTACTGCATCTTTTGGCGGTGCGACTGCCACGCTTGCAAGATCGTGCTGGGCTTCTAGGACCTTGTCAATCATGCTAATAAAACGTGACAAGCCTTTGAAATTACTCTTTTCAAACTGGTCAGCACGCAGAGCTAGTGCATAGAGATTAGCCTGTCTAGCAAGACCATTTGGTAAAGCCCCCACATAATCATAATAAAAACGGTCGTTATAAATCTTCCAAATCAAGTCATAGAGGGAGTGGGTTTTGGCATACAGGCGCCAAGAAACCAAGATATCCATGAATTGCTTTAGTTTCTCAGCTAGAGCTGAGTGAATCAAGACTTTTTGGCTACTTACCATTTTTTGTGCATTGACCAGTTTCTCATAGAGATTTTCTTGGACTTTATCCTCCGCTTTCTGAAGAGATAAACGTGCTAACTCGTCCTCATCAAAGCCAAACATTGGAGACTTCATAAGGGCAACCAAGGCATAGTCTTGCAGGGGATTATGAATGACACGAAGAGTGTCTAGCATGACTTGCACTTCTAGGGATTGGAGATAATTGTTTTGCTCTCCGTCGGTTTTAACAGGAATCCCGTACTCAGACAGGGCGAGAAGAATCTGGTCATTACGACTGCGGCTGGAGGTCAGAAGGGCGATTTCTTTAAAGGCAACACCTTGTTCCTGATGAAGTTTAAGGATTTCCTTGATAACTAAGCGCATTTCCCCTGTTAATTTCGTTTCTGCTTGGCTCTCTTCTTCCTCGCCTGTATCGTCCTTGTCGTAGATGAGAAATTCTGCCTTGTTGTCTGGATTGGGAGTCAGTTTGGTATTGGCAAAAACAAGCTGGTGCATGTTATCATAGTTGATTTCGCCGACTTCTTGGTCCATAAGACGTTCAAAAACATCATTGGTTGCTGACAGCACTTCTGAACTACTACGGAAATTTTCCTTGAGGAGAATCAGCTTTCCTTCTTGGGGATTTTGCGCATAGCGTTGAAATTTTTCATTGAAAATCTGCGGGTCTGCTTGACGGAAACGGTAGATGGACTGCTTGATATCTCCTACCATAAAGCGATTGTGACCATTTGACAGCAATTCCAACATCCGTTCTTGAATATGGTTGGTATCCTGATACTCATCGACCATGACTTCGTGGAAACGCTCCTGATACGCCTCACGAACTTGCGGGAAATTTTCTAAAATCTCAATAGTGTAATGGCTGATATCAGCGAATTCAAAGGCATTTTCCTGACGTTTACGCTGACGATAAGCCTCCACAAAATCACTCATAAAGGTTTGGAAAGTCTTAGCTAGTTCCCATGTATCTTCATGATAACGTTCTTGATAGTCGAGAATGGTTATCTGGTCTGACAGTTGACCTAGTTTAGCAAACTGGGTCTTTCTCTCTTCATTGTAGGCATCAGCCAGGGGCTTTAAATCAGCCTTACGACTGGCATTAGTCAAAGCTCGACCGTTTTTCTCTTTTGAAATGGCGACAACACGCTCAAGCACTGCCTGATAAGCCTGATTATCGGACTCCTGATTCAAGGAGCCAATCTCATCCAGAATCAACTGAACATTTTCTAAATAGGCAGCCTTGGGAAACTCCTTGGCATCATTATCCAGATGGTAACGGAAAAAGCTTTCCAAATCCCAAAGGGCTTGTTGGATTTGTGTGGTCAGTTTTTCTTTTTCACTGCTAAAATCAGCTTTTTCAAAGCCTTTGAGGAAAGATTCACTTAACCATTTCTGAGGATTGCTGGTGGATTGGAGGAAGTCATAGATTTTATAGACTTGCTGGCGCAGCCCCCGTTCGTCTTTGCCACGCCCTGCAAAATTTTTCAGCAAATGACTAAAGGTCTCTTTCTGTTTGCCTTGGTAATGGGCTTCAAATACCTCATGAAAGACTTCGTTTTTTAGAAGGAGTTGCTCGCTCTGGTTTTGTAAAATACGGAAATTAGGCGCAATATCAATCAGATAGCCATGTTTGCCAAGGAATTTTTGTGTGAAAGAGTCCATGGTTCCGATGGCAGCGTTGGGTAGGTCCGCCAACTGACGACCCAAGTGTTGTTTGAGGTCAACATCATCGCTTTCTTGGATTTGCTGGCTGATTTTTTTCTCCAAACGTTCCTTAAGCTCTGTGGCAGCCTTAACGGTAAAGGTTGAGATAAAGAGTTGACTGATTTCCACTCCACGCGCCAATTGATCTAGAATGCGCTCGGCCATGACAAAAGTCTTCCCAGAACCAGCCGACGCTGAGACAAGGATATTTTGACCAGAAGTGTAGATGGCTTCGATTTGTTCGGCAGTTTTCTTCTGTTCCTTACTCGAATGCGCTTCTGCTTCTTGCAGTTTTTGAATTTCCTCCTCAGTTAAAAAGGGAATGGGCTTCATCGATTCAACTCCTCTCTTATTTTTTCAAACCAAGCTTGCTTGAGTTTTTCTCCGACCAGACGTTTACCGTCAGCCAAGTCCAACTTTTGTAGGAAACGGGCTTGACCCAAGTGATAATTGGCTTCAAATCCGGTGATGGCTTGGTGTTGCTGGACGTATGGGGCAATACTTCTGCCATTTTCGGTATAAGGATTAATGGCGAACTGGCCTGCTAAAATCTTCTCAGCTGCTTTCTTGTAAAGATGGGCATTGTAGTCCAGTAGGAGCTGGAATTCCTCATCTGTCAGCTGATTAGCCTTGTTTTTGTTATAAAATTCGCCCAAATGACTGCTTTCTTTTTCTAAAAATAGCCCTTGGTATTTCATAGATTTGCTAGCTTCTACTACTGCACCTGCCAGACTTTTAACGGCCATCAGAGATTGGACAGGTTCAGCCATTTCCAAGTACATAGCGCCGAAAAAGTTCTGCTCCCCTTCTCTCTTTAAGGCAGCTAGATAAGTTGGCAACTGGGAATTGAGCCCATTAAAGAAATGAGGAAATTGGAACTGAGTTAGACTAGACTTGTAGTCTACTACCCCTATCGCTCCATCAGCTTTCAATCGGTCAATGCGGTCCACCTTACCTCGTACAAAGACACTCCGTCCATTGTCCAATTGAATAAAGGCCTGCTCTTTTCCATCAAAATTCGCTTCCTCTTTGATGGTTTCGATGGCTGGATTGTGTCGGAGAATATGTCCAGTCGTGCGAGCTACATCAAGTAGAACTTCCTTGGTAAACTGGGCTTCCAAACTTTCCTGATAAATTGCTTCAAATTCGCGTTCTTGACTGGTTTCTTGAATAGCTTGTTCTAGACGTTTGTCAAAGGATTCTTTGTCAGGCAACTGCAAGGCCCGTTCAAAAATGCGGTGTAAAAAATTCCCATGACTACGAGCATCTGGACGCAGGCGCAATTCCTCCTGCAAGCCTAACACGTAGCGGAGGAAATAACTGTATTGGTTCCGGTAAAACTCCGTCAAACCAGAGGTGGACAGGTAAAACTCCTGATCAGCAGGATAGAGAGCTTGTAAGGTGTCCTTAGCCAACTGCTTACTGCTTGGACTAGTTGGGAGGGCTGGATTTTCCAAACCTTGCTGGTCTAGTTTTTTCCCCATGACACGCGCCAGAACCTTGACAAAGGTCAAATCTTGCTCAGTATCACTCGGCTCGCCCTGTTGGTGATAAGCAACCAGACTAGACAAAAGACTGTGATATGATCCCATATCTTCCTTAGACAGCCCTTTGTGATTCATCCTCTTCTCTTTCCTGCTAAATCCAAAATGGACTAGCTCTTGAAGATAGGCTGACTCCTTACTTTCACTTTCGTTAAAAAGGCTTGGAGCTGACAATACCAACTGCTTACGGGCAGAATTGACCAAAGAAAGCACAGTATAGCGATTTTTCTTGAGATTTTCACTGCTGGCAATCTGCAATTGCGCTCCATCTTCTGTCGCTTGGTTTAAACTCTGTCTTTCTTCGTCTGTCAATAGACTAGTGTTTTGCGCAATTTTTGGTAAATTGTCTTGAGTCAGCCCAATGGCATAGACAAAGTCAGCTGTCAAAGGAGCAATCAAATCATAGCTCTGCACCAGAACGGTATCTACTGTCGCTGGAATGGTGCGATATTGAGATAGACTCATTCCAGAATGAAGCAAAGCTAGGAAGTCCTCCAGACTAACTTGTGAACCAGCAAAAACGGTCGCAAATTGTTCTAAAACATGACAGAATGCCTTCCAAACTTCGGCTTGTCTTTCCTGTTCAAGAGTTTCCATAGTGGCTGTCAAATCTTGCAGTTGCTTGGTCACTGCACCTTCTTTTAGAAAGCTATTCCACTTTTGCAAGAGATTTTCAGTCTTCTGCTTTCTGCTAGCAAAAAGAGTCTCAAGAGGTGCTAAAACACGCAGACGAAGAGCATTTAAACGTTCCAAATCAAATTTTCCGTGGTGGGATTTGGTGAAAGTTTGCTGAAAGGCTGGTAAGCCATTGATACCAAGATAGCGGATATATTGCTCAAATGCGTCAATATCTGCCTGACTAAGGTCGGTATACAAACCCGTTCTGAGAAGATTAATCAAATCCTCCTGACGGAAACGATAGCGTTTTAAAGCTAAAATAGACTCGACAAACTGAGTTAAAGGGTGGTGCGCCATGGATTCGCTTCTACCAAGATAGAAAGGAATCTGATACTGGTCAAAAATGGTTTTGAGAGATAACTGATAAGAAGCTACATCCCCCAAGAGAATACGAAAATGCTTGTAGCTCAGGTCTGAGTTCTCATGTAATTTCTGACGAATGCTGCGGGCTACCAACTCTAACTCTTCCTTTTGCGTCAAACAAGACCAGATTTGTAAGTTTTCACGGTCTTTCTCATCGACATCCAAAGTGAGCTCTGTAAAGTCATAAGAAGACTCTAGCAAACGAGAGGCCTTGTCAAAACTATCCATCTTCTCATGAGTTTGAGAATAGTCCTGAGCAGGCGTTTGGTATTTAGAGGCCAGATGATGGAGAAACTCCACACTGGCTTGATAGAGATTGCCTTCAGCGAATGGACTGGTATAAGCTTTCTTACTAGCATAAGCCCCAATAACAATCTCAACACCCTTGCTATGAAGTAGGTCCACAATTCGCTCTTCCTCAGTAGAAAAACGGGTAAATCCATCAATAATCAAGGCGATTTGACTAAAATCACTACTAACTTTGTTATTCTCAATAGCCTCAATCAAATGAGACAACTGACTTCTTTGAGCCAACTGGCCTTGATTGAGATATGCCGTTACTTTCTCAAAAATCAAGAGTAAATCGGCTCTCTTATCCTCATCCGTCAAACTCTCCAAGTCCAAAAAACTCATCTGAGCTTTGGTCATCTCGTGGTAAAGCTCAATCAACTGCTGGATAAATTGAGGATCCTGTTTGATAGCTCCATAAACACGTAAATCCTTGGGATCTAGTGCCGCAAGACACTTATAAAAAGCCATCCCAAGACCAATATCATCAAGACTGTTCTTGGCAGGCAAATCATTCAAAATCAGGTAACGAGCCATTTGAGCAAAGCGCGTGACGGTAATCGCAAAAGAAGCCTGCTGGGACAAGCATTCCAGCACGGCGCGTTCCTTTTCAAAAGAAAGAGAGTTGGGGGCGATGTAAAAGACCCGCTTGCCAGCAGTAACTAACTCTTCTGCCTCTCTAGTTAGAATTTCTGTCAAAGAAGTCCGAATATCAGTATAAAGTAATTTCATCTCAGCCTCGTTGGAATTTTTCATTACCTTTTATTATACCATGATTAGCCCGAAGATTCCTCCTCCTTTCCTCCAAAATATGCTATAATAATACCAAAAGATAAAGAAGGAAGACCTATGATTAAACTACTAGCCTTGGATATGGACGGAACCCTCCTCAATGAAGTCAAGGAAATCCCACAAGCTCACATTACTGCCATTCACCAAGCCATTAAAAAAGGGGTCAAACTGGTTCTCTGTACGGGACGCCCCCTTTTCGGCGTCCTCCCCTACTACAAAAAACTGGGACTTGACCTCCAGAACGAATATGTCATTGTTAACAACGGTTGTTCAACTCACCAGACAAGTGACTGGGGACTAGTTGACTGGCAAGAACTGAGTCCAGCAGATATCGAATACCTCTATGATTTAGCTGAAAAGAGTGAGGTTCAGTTGACACTTTTTGACGAGACACACTATTTTGTTCTCGGTGGCAAGCCTAATGAAATCGTTCAAAATGATGCCAAACTAGTCTTTTCAGACCTGACTGAAATTTCCCTTGAGGAAGCAATCAGTGGCAAGTACCGGATGTTCCAAGGTATGTTTTTGGGGACAGAGAGCCAAACAGACGATTTTGAGAAGCGTTTTGCTGGGGAGCTTTGCCAACGATTTAGCGGTGTTCGTTCGCAGCCTGTCATTTATGAAGCTATGCCACTTGGTACGACAAAGGCTACTGCTCTTTCTCGACTAGCTGAGATTTTGAAGATTGATTCCTCAGAAATCATGGCCATGGGCGATGCCAATAACGATATCGAAATGCTCCAGTTTGCAGGACTTGGCATTGCAATGGGAAATGCCAGTGATTATGTCAAATCTCTTGCGGATGCCGTTACAGCCAGCAACGAAGAAGACGGCGTTGCGCGTGCAATTGAGAAATATATTTTATAATTAAGAAACCCAGTTCATGTCAACTGGGTTTTGATATTTAAGAATTCCTAAAACTTTAGAAACTCTTTAGAAATCCTTGAGCTTTCTTTGATTTCTATGCTTTATACTAAAATTAACAAAATAAATCAAAAGGAGAGAATCATGAAAACAGTACTCGACATTCATGGATTGTCCAAAAACTTTGACAAACAAGCTATTCTTCAGGATCTTCGTCTAACGATAAGGGAGGGAGATATTTATGGACTTATTGGGAAAAACGGAGCTGGGAAAACTACCTTGATAAAAATCATTACGCAACTACTATTTGCGGATAAGGGAACTGTTTCCCTCTTCTCTAGCCAAACGGAAAATGAGTGGACCAAGGCTCTATCTCGAGTAGGTTCAGTAATCGAATCACCTGTAGCCCATAATCACTTAACAGCCTACCAAAATCTGGAATATTACTGTTTGATTCGTCATATTCCAAATGCTGATCAAGTCATTAGAGAAACGCTGGATTATGTAGGTTTGCCAGATACAGGTAAGAAAGTCTTTCGTGATTTCTCGCTAGGAATGAAACAAAGACTTGGTATTGCCATTGCCCTCCTGTCCAAACCAGACTTCCTGATTTTAGATGAACCTATCAATGGTCTCGACCCAATCGGTATCAAAGAGTTTCGTCTAATGATTCAACGGCTCAATCAAGAAAAAGGAATAACCATTCTCATCTCTAGCCATATCTTGTCAGAACTCTATCTCCTAGCTAATCGTTTTGGTATTTTAGATCAAGGCAAGATTATCCGTGAAATCAGCAAAGCTGAATTTGAAACACTAAGTGAGGATTATATTGTGCTTAAGACAGCCGACCAAGAGAAAGCTTGTCAAGTATTGAAAGAACAAATCCAGCTCCAGTTCAAGGTTGTCAATCCTGAGAATGAAATCCACATCTTTGGTCAGGAACAAGATGTCAAACAGATTCTTAAGGAATTAACCTTGGCAGATGTTGCCATTGACGAGATTTACTATGCTCGTCAAAACCTAGAAGAATACTTCACCCAATTGGTCGAATAGGAGGAAAATCATGATACATACCATTCAAGCAGACTTTTACCGTCTTTTCCGCTCCAAAGGTTTTTGGATTACAGAGGTCATTCTCTTTGTACTCATGTTAATGGGGGCTATTTTTGGAGCTACTGGTCATCTGATGGCAATCAATACAGAAGAACCAGAAATTCCAACCCATGGTTGGGATGGTGTACAAGCCCTGATTAACGCATCTAGTCAAGGTTCAAACCTCGTTTTTCTCTGCATCGTCCTAGCCTGCCTCGTTCTTGGAGTTGATTTAATCGGCAAACTCTATAAAAATAATTTAACAGTGGGTGTCTCTCGTACCGAGTTTTTCCTTGCCAAAGCTTTTGTATTGACTTGTATTGCACTTTTGCAAGTCATCATTAGCCTTGTGATTGCCTTTATTCCAGCAACGATCTTAAATGGATTTGGAACCATGCCTGAAGACTTTATTGGAAATCTACTGATAACCATTTCCCTTCAATTCCTTTGCCTCCTTGCTTGGCTTTCCATTGTTTCCTTCATCCTCTATGTTAGTCATTCTTATATTGCGGTATTTATTGGTTATTTGGTCAGCTCTATCTTACTTTCTATGCCAATGCTCATCTTCCCAAGTATCAAAATTTTGCCATATTTATCATTGCAGTTTTTCTATGCTATGACTGCTAATAGTGAATCCATTTTCTATACACTTATAGTTACCTTAGCTGTTATTGTAATCTTTAATCTAAGTGGACTGGCAGTTTTCAAAAAGAAAAGTCTATAAAAAAATGATCTCCTCTAGCTACAGAGGAGGTTTCTTTTGTTAAAAGTAAATAAAAACTGATAACCACTGTCCATCTGTGCTTAGTTTCATCTCTGCACCGAGAAGATGGCATAATTCCTCAGTGATATAAAGTCCTAAACCAGAGGATTCTTCAGTATCTGATAGATTTTCAGAATAAAAACGGTTGCTGAGCTTTTCTATTCTTTTGATGGGCTGTTTGACAAGGTTTGCAATCTCTAAGACAAGCTGTCCCTTTTCCTTCCTAAAAGATAGCCGCGCTTCCTCCTTGCCATGCTTGAGGACATTTCCAAGCAAATTTTGTAAAATCCGATCCAGCAAGTTTTCATCAGTCCTCATTTTTAAATCATCTTCAACCTTAAAATCAAGCGTGATATTTGCTGCCTGAAAAACATCATAATAAGCCAGAGTTTTTTTGGTGATAAAAGTTGAAAAATCCACTTCTTCCAGTTTCGGTTTGACAGCTCCTTCCATCAAACGACGGTATTCTAGGAGTGCCTCCAAACGTTTGGAAACTAAATCAAGATGCTGGGCTATTTTTTGTAAGGTTTCTGCTTTGTTTTCAGGAGTTTTTATCAATTGTTGGGTGTAGCCTGAAGCGATAGTCAGAGGCGTCCGAATATCATGGGCGATATTGCTGATGGCCATATCCAGAGTCTGCTTTTCTCTTTTCATCACCAATCGAGATTGTTCTACTTCCTGAAATAGATTCTCAATCTGCTGGTAGAGATGTAAAAAATGTTTGGAAAAAATGCTGACTCCGACTCTTTTTATACTACCTGTGAGAATCTTGTCTTCAATCTGTTGACTCAAGTTTTTAAGTGCTAGATGGTAGCGAATCAATGCAATCGATAAAATAATTAGGAGTACCAGTAGGACAACGATTATCATGTAGGTCATTGCTTATCTCCTTTTAATCTTACCCCAACTCCCCAAATGGTTTCAATATATTCTTGATTTGGGTCAAGCTGGTTTAATTTTTTACGAAGATTACTCAAATGCGTATTGAGAGTGTTATCTCCAGGTAGGTAGTTCTCCTCCCAGACAAATTCATAAAGTTCTTCCTTGGTAAAAATTTTCTTAGGGTGTTTAAGGAGAGTTTGGAGAATCAAGCATTCTTTCTTAGCAAGACGAATCGTTTCCTGACTATTTTTGATTTCAAAACTTTCGGCATCAAACTGGATATTTTTCAATTTTTGTGGCAGATTTTCAGTTTTTTCTATTTCCATAGGCTGTTTTTCTACGCTTTGACGTAATTGAACAGTAACTCTGGCAAAGACTTCGTCCAAATCAAAAGGCTTGACTATGTAATCATTGGCACCGTCTAAAAGGTATTGACTGATTAGCTTCTTATCGCTCAAAGCCGTTAGCATAATGACTGGAATTTGACTTTGTTCCCTTATGGCTTTTAAAACCTGATCCCCATTTTTCCCAGGAAGCATGATATCTAGCAAAACGAGGTCAATCCCACCTTGGTCAAAACGCATGATTCCTTCTGTACCAGAAAAGGCTTGAACCACCTCATGCTCCTCAGTAAGAAGTGCTCGTAAAATCTCTTGAATGTCACTATTGTCTTCAATAACCAATATCCTAGCCATAAATACCAACCTTTCTGCAACTATTATAGCATGTTTTATTGATAAAGCTTAAACAGAAAAGCTCCTCGCATAAAAGCGCAAGAAAGCCTTTGAGGGTTAAAATATAAAATCCACTTGTTAGATGACCTAGTACCTTATAGTTGCTAATAAGAAGTTAATCTAGCAGAATGAATCTCTCATTTCTCTCCTACTAGTCCGTAATGCGTTGATACATTTCGGGTCTTCTATCTCGAAACAAGCCCCAGTTTAGGCGTTCGCTTGCTCCCTTGTCTAGGTCATAAGTAGCTAACAGAACAGCTTCAGCTTGTCTTTCAGCTCGCTCTAGAATAGCTCCGGTTTCATCCGTCATAAAGGATGAACCGTAGAAGTCAAGACTGGAACTCTGTCCACCATTTTCCTCACTAGGAGTGACTTCTTCCAAGCCATAGCGATTGGCAGCAATAACTGGGACAATATTTGCTGCTGCGTGTCCTTGCATGGTACGTTGCCAATGACCACAACTATCTGTATCCAAAATCGGCTCTGAACCGATGGCTGTAGGATAAAAGAGCAATTCAGCACCATTTAACGCAAGACAGCGCGCTGTTTCAGGGAACCATTGATCCCAACAGATACCGATCCCAATCTTGGCATAGCGAGTATCCCAGACCTTGAAACCTGTGTTACCGGGTGTGAAATAAAACTTTTCTTGATAATAATGATCATCTGGTATGTGGGTTTTCCGATAAACGCCCAGCACTTCCCCATCTGCATCAATAACGGCAATAGAGTTATATAAGACATTACCATCTTTTTCATAGAAACTGATCGGTAAAACGACCTGTAGTTCCTTAGCAATGGTTTTAAAATGCTGAATGGCTGTATTGTCTGTCACCGACTGGGCATGCTGGTAGTAGTCATACTGACGTTCCTGACAAAAGTATGGACGTTCAAACAATTCGGGTAAAAGAATAATTTGTGCGCCTTGTTCTGCAGCCTGACGTACTAAACGCTCTGCTGTTTGAATATTTGTTGCCACATCCTTGGCACATTGCATCTGAATGGCTGCAACTCTTACATTTCTCATCTTTTTCTCCTATTCTGGGATTTGTTGGGTGATACAGTGAATATTGCCACCACCTAAAAGAATATCTCTGGCTGGAATTCCGACAACTTTACGGTCTGGGAAACACTTACTGAGGATATCTAAGGCCACTTGATCGTTTTTATCTTGAAACTGGGGAACAAGGACAGCCTTGTTGGAGATATAAAAGTTTACGTAGGAAGCTGCTAGTCGTTCACCTGCGTATCGCTCTTCTTCTCCTTCTTCATAGATGTAGCCTGGCAAATCCTCTTCTGTCACAACTTGACGAACTGCAGGGATAGGCAATTTATGAATGGTGAAGTGACGACCTTTTGCATCTGTCTCTTGCTCTAAGAGTTCGAGATCTGCTTTTGACATGGCATACTGAGGATCGCTTTTGTCGTCTGTCCAAGCCAAAACAAGCTCAGCAGGACCAACAAAGGCTGCAACATTGTCAACGTGTTCATTGGTTTCGTCCTGATAAATACCATAAGGAAGCCAAATAACTTTTTCAGCGCCAAGGCTCTCTAATAAGGTATTCTTAATTTCCTCTTTAGTCAGATGAGGATTACGACCCGGACTGAGCAAGCAACTTTCAGTTACGAGAAAGGTTCCTTGACCATCACTATGAATGGCTCCGCCTTCAAGGACGAAAGGCTTGGCATCGTAAACAGGCATTTCCAAGGCCTCAGCAAAACGACCGGCTACTTGATCATCATCTTCATAGTCTTGGTAGAGGCCATCAACAGCACCACCCCAAGCATTGAAGGCCCAATCCATGGCTAATTTCTGGCATTTATCATTGACAAGAATAGTCGGACCCGTATCACGCGCCCAGGCATCATTGGTAGGAATATCTAGATAAACAACCTTGTCTCCAAGATAAGATTGGGCTTCAGATAGATAATCTTGCTCTACCAAAAGATAGACTCTTTCCCCTTCTGCTATGGTCTTAATAATCTGGCTAAATGCTGCTTTAGCAGCTTTTCCTTGAAAAGGCCATGAACCTGGTCGAGTCGGCCATATCATGAGGGTACCATGATGTGGTTCGTACTCTGCTGGCATACGATAGCCTAATTTTTTGGGACTGTCCATCATGATAATCTCCCTTTAAAATCTTGATAGCCGAAGGCTTTGACTAAGCTGCAGTCACCCTGCTCGTCCATGAGATAGAGACTTGGCAATCCAATACCATTAAAAGTATTATTTTTGACAAATGAGTAAATAGCCATATCTTCAAAATAAAGTCTATCTCCGATTTGGACTGGATTTTCAAAGCTATAATCACCAATCACATCGCCCGTCAGACAGGTATTAGAAGAAAGTCTGTAGGTATGGGCTTTTTCCTGTGCCTCAAAGCCATTTCTCAAAGGTGGACGATAGGGCATCTCAAGTACATCAGGCATATGGCAGGTCGCAGAGGCGTCTAAAACCAAGATTTCCATACCGTTTTCGACAATATCTAATACCTCAGTTGCTAGATAACCCGCATTGAGCGCAATAGCTTCACCCGGCTCGATATAGACTTCAAGATTGTAAGTTTCTCGGATATGCTTGATTTCTGAAATCAGCAAATTCACATCATAGTCTTCTCTTGTGATGTGATGACCACCACCCATATTGAGCCATTTAACCTCATGTAAGTAGGGACCAAACTGCTCTTCTACTGCTTTCAAAGTTGTTTGTAAATCATCTGCTCCCTGCTCGCAAAGGGTATGAAAATGAAGACCGTCTACCAATTCCAGCAAATCACTAGGAATCTTGTCTAGAGTAACTCCGAAACGGGATCCGGGGGCGCAAGGATCATAGAGAGCGTGATTTCCTTGAGTTGAACACTGAGGGTTGAGGCGCAAACCAACACTGACACCAGCCTCCCGACAACGAGCCCCATGCTTACGCAACTGTCTCTCTGAGTTAAAGACGATATGGTCCGTTATCTCCAGCAATTCCTCCAAGTCTGCATCCTTGAAAGCTGGCGCAAAAACATGAACTTCCCCCGGGAACTCTTCTCTAGCGAGCTTAGCTTCATAGAGACCACTTGCAGTTGTTCCAGATAGATACTGGCTAATCAAGGGATAGGTTTTGTAGAGGGAATAAGCCTTCTGGGCAAGCAAAACCTTGCAACCAGCCTCTTCTTGTACATATTGTAAAATGCGACAATTGGCTTCTAACTTGGCCAAGTCAATGACATAGGCTGGTGTTGGTACTTGTTCTAGCTTCATCAGTCCACCATTTGTGGATTTTCAACCACAACCCAAGGTAAACCATACTCATTCAAAGCTTCCATGAATGGATCTGGATCCAATTCTTCAAGGTTATACACTCCAGGTTGTTTCCAAGTACCGTTCATAACCAATTTTGTCCCAATCATGGCTGGAACGCCTGTCGTGTAAGAAATGGCTTGTGAACCAACTTCTGCGTAACATTCTTGATGATCGCAAACATTGTAAATGTAGATGGTCTTTTCAACTCCATCTTTGACACCAGTAAAGATACATCCGATATTGGTTTTTCCAACAGTACGCGGGCCAAGGCTTGCAGGATCTGGAAGCAAGGCTTTCAAAAATTGAATTGGAACAATTTCTTGGCTGTTAAAGTTAATGGCATCCGTACGAAGGAGACCAACGTTTTCCAAGCATTTCATATGCGTTAGATAAGATTGACCAAAGGTCATAAAGAAGCGAATGCGTTTGACACCTGGAATGTTCTTGGCCAATGATTCCATTTCTTCATGGTGAAGAAGATACATGTCTTTTTGTCCGACTTGAGGGAAATCGTACTCACGCTTGATTGACATAGCTTCCACTTCGACCCATTTCCCATCTTCCCAGTAAGAACCTGGCGCAGAAACCTCGCGTAGATTGATTTCTGGGTTGAAGTTGGTCGCAAATGGATAACCGTGGTCACCACCATTACAGTCTAAAATATCGATATAGTGGATTTCATCAAAATAGTGTTTGAGGGCATAGGCTGAAAAGACACTAGTCACACCTGGATCAAAACCAGAACCAAGAAGAGCGGTCAAGCCAGCTTTTTTGAATTTCTCCTGATAAGCCCATTGCCATGAGTAGTCAAAGTAGGCTGTAAATCCAAGTTCCTTACAACGTTTTTCGTAGATGGCACGCCATTCAGGGTCTTCTGTGTCTTCTGCTTCGTAGTTGGCTGTATCGATATAGTGAACACCTGTTGCCAAACATGCGTCCATAATGGTTAAATCTTGATATGGTAAAGCTACGTTCAAAACAGCTTCTGGTTTGTAGCTTTCAATCAGGGCAATCACTTCTTCTATCTTGTCAGCATCAAGAGCAGCTGTCTCAATCTTTGTACTTGTTTTACCTTCCAGTTTAGCCTTCAAGTCATCACATTTTGACTTAGTACGGCTAGCAATCATAATCTCTGTAAAGGTTTCGCTATCTTGGCAAATCTTTGAAATAGCAACTTGGGCAACGCCCCCGCATCCAATAACTAGTAAACGACTCATTTTTTTCCTTCCTCTTCTTCTAAAATGTCCTCAACATACTTGGGCAACATAAAGGCTCCCACGTGTAAGTTTGCAGTGTAGTATTCTGTGAAAAGCTGGCGTTTTTTCCAGCCTTCTTTGTCAAAATCTTTGACAGGGTGGTATTTTTTCGATGCAAATCCAAACAACCAATAGCCAGCTGGGCTGGTTGGGATATGGGCTTGGTAGACCCGACTAATTGGAAAGGCTTGATTAACCTTACGGTGCATGCTTCGGCATGCTGACTCATCCTCGTCAAAGAAAGGACTACCATGCTGATAAATCATGATGCCGTCTTCCTTTAGAGCTCGATAACTATTGCCGTAAAATTCTTTGGTAAAGAGCCCTTCCGTATGTCCAAATGGATCTGTCGCATCGTTGATTATAATGTCGTAATCATTTTCACAGTTTCTCAAAAATCTTAGTCCATTTTGGTAGTAAATAGTGACACGAGGGTCATAAAGACCTGCAGCAAAGTCTGGAAAATACTCACGACAAACCTCTACCAACATTTCATCAGGTTCTACAATATCGATTTGTTCCAGCTCAGGATAGAGTGTTAATACTTGGGCAACACCACCGTCGCCACCCCCAATAACCAAGACTTTCTTGGGATTGGGATGCACAGCCATGGGAACATGAACGGTCATTTCATTGTAGACAAAATCATCAGCATCTGAGAACAAGACGTGCCCATTTAAAATCAAAATCTTTCCAAAAGCTGGTGTATCCAAGACTTCGATGTCCTGCCACTCGCTTTTTCCTGCATATAATTGCTTAGCAGTTCGTAAGGATAATTTTACATCTGGAGTATGAACTTCAGAAAACCATAAATCCATCTAGTTCTCCTTTCTCTTAATGACGTTGATGTGATTGACCTCAGGATCTTCCGTCCCTTGGAGGGAGCATCCACGTTCCTTGGCAAATTGGATATAGTCGACAATTTCACGTGTAATGCGTTCACCAGGAGCCAAGATAGGGATTCCTGGTGGGTAACACATAACAAATTCTCCACAGACTTGTCCAACAGATTCGTCTAAAGACAAACTTTTTCTCTCTGAATAGAAAGCTTCCTGAGGAGATAAAACCAACTCGGGCTGAATATATTCTCCAGCTATCAAGTCCTTCCCATCTCGTGAATAGAGTCTCTTGATATCTGCTAAAGCACCAACTAATCGTTCAATGTCTTGGATGCGGTCGCCGATGGAAATATAGGCCAAGATATTGCCAATATCACCAAACTCAATCTGAATGTCGTATTCGTCTCGTAAGAGATCATAAACTTCAATCCCTGTTAAGCCAATCCCCTGAGTGTAAACTGACAACTTGGTCACGTCAAAATCGCAAACGGACACTCCGTCTATTAACTCTTTTGAATAGGCATAGTAGCCACCGATAGCATTGATTTCACGACGAGCATACTCGGATAGCTCAATGACCTTTTCAAAAGACTCTTTACCTCGAAGAGCCAAGTTGCGACGCGAAATATCCAGACTAGCCATCAACAAGTAAGAGGCAGATGTTGACTGGGTAAGATTGATAATCTGACGTACGTATTCAGGATTCATCTGCTCCCCGATTAAAAGAAGCGAACTTTGGGTCAAACTCCCACCAGACTTATGCATGGAAACTGCTGCCATATCAGCACCTGCATCCATAGCAGATATCGGCAATTTATCAGTAAAATGCAAATGCGCTCCGTGGGCCTCATCTACTAAAACCATCATGCCAGCTTCATGAGCCATTTCTGTCAACCCCTTTAGATCTGAACAGATCCCGTAGTAAGTAGGATTGTTAATCAAAATGGCCTTGGCATCTGGATGGTCCTTTATGGCCTGGGCTACTCGGTCATTTTCAAGACCTAAAGCGATACCAATCTTAGGATCTACACTCATCTCGATATAGATGGGAATGGCACCACATAGAACCAGCGCATTGATAGCAGATTTGTGGACATTTCGTGGCAGAATAATCTTATCTCCTGCCTTGCAGGTTGCGAGAATCATAGTCTGCACCGATGAAGTTGTTCCTCCAATCATGAGAAAGGCATGGCTAGCTCCAAAAGCATCAGCTGCCAGCTCCTCTGCATCCCGAATAATCGAAATGGGGTGGCCTAAATTATCCAAGGGTTTCATCGAATTGACATCAATACCTACACATTTTTCTCCTAAGAGTTCGACAAGTTCTGGATTTCCTCGTCCACGCTTGTGACCTGGAACATCAAAGGGAACAATCCGTTTCTTGCGTAACTTCACCAAGGCCTCATAAATTGGAGCTTGGTTTTGATCTAACTCTTTCAAGACATACTCCTTTCCATATTTTTAGGACCTTATGAAAACTAAGGAACTAAAGGTTGACTCATGAAAAAAGAGCAGGTTTTCACCTGCTCTGCAATCTTCTGACGTTTTTATGTTTGTTTCTGTTGAGTATGTCTGTTCCCGATGTTTCCTAACTCTCTAGTAGCAAATATTACGTACTTTATTGATCGTTTCACAAGATGACGTGTGCTTTCACCACACTAAAAATTTATGAATTAGGACAAACGTCCTAACATCAACTTATAAAAGTAGGCTTTTAACCCTATCAATAATGTGGTTTTTCAACCACGCTTCGGCATTCAACCCTGCCTGTCCGTAGGCATTTTTTACTCGGGTTTATATTTGCTAGAAAACATCATCTCATTTTCTAAGCTTTATTAATATAACATACTTCCAACACTCTGTAAAGTACTTTTTTAAAAAAACATCTACTTTTGTTCGGAAATACAATATTCTATAAAGATTTTTATAAACTGTATAATGTGAAAACGGATATAAAAAGAACTAGAAGGCTCTAGTTCTCAGATTTTGTATTTAACGAATACTATGCTTATTCATCTTTTGTTCAAAGATAGTCGTGATAATCTGACGTAATTCCTCGCGTTCTTTTTCTGGAATTTCACCACTTGTTTGAGCTGCAGTGTAGAGTTCAGGGTGTTCAATTGAAATGCGTTTAATAGTACGTGTCGTAGCATGTTTTCTGACGAAAAATGGGATTCGCTTAATCAAGTCTTGTGGGACAAGTGCAAGAATTTTTTTAGCAGTTTCCTTGTCACTAATCTTAGAAGTCGTAAGCCCCTTCTTAATCATTTCCTGTTCTTTTTCTGTAAAATCTTTTAATTCCATTCATTTAGTCCTCCTATTTTCACTAAGTTAAATTATATATCATTTGTAGCAAGACGACAAATAGTCTGTTTGTAAAAATCTCTCTATACTACAATTTTCCTGTCACTCTTAATTGCTCTTTAATGAAAAATCACAAATCCTTTTGGAGATATGACAAGCTGATTCTCCAATTCTTGGCAATTACTTGCTAGTGCTACTGCTTCTTTCTCGAAAATATAATCTTCTGTTGATTGGTTAAAGATCGCTTTATGGTCCCGGCCTTCGTATGTCCATTCCAGAGCTACTACATCTTGTTTGATTTCTTTTAGGCTATACTTACCATGCTGAATGGTTGATGACGCTTGTTTTCTAATATTAATCAGCTGCTTCATGAAATTCAGCATATCATTGTCACTTGATACGCGTTCCCAAGGCATACAACGTCGACAATCTGGGTCTGGACCGCCAGTCAAGGATAACTCTGTTCCGTAATAGATGCAGGGTGTTCCCTTTTGTAAAAAGAGAAAGGCTAGAGCTGATTTGACCAGTTGAACGTCTTCATTGGCCGTCCACAAAAGACGTTCTGTATCATGTGAATCCAAGAGATTAAACATGACCTCTGAAATCTGCTGTTTGTAATACATAGATTGGCCATTGATTTCATCGATGAACTGATCCGTCTTCTTAACACCACGCAAAAAATACTCCTTGATGCTATCAGATAAAGGATAATTCATAACAGCATGGAACTCATCTCCATTTAGCCAAGGCTGAGACGTATGCCAGACTTCTCCTAGGATATAAAGATCAGGCTTTTTAGCTAAAACTGCCTTACGAAAATTCTTCCAGAACTGATGGTCAATCTCATTAGCCACATCCAAACGCCAAGCATCTATATCAAACTCTTCAATCCAATAAGTCGCAACCTTTAAAAGATAGTCCTTGACCTTTTGATTAGCTGTATTTAGCTTAGGCATATAGTCCTCGAAACCAAAAGCATGATAGGGTAAGTCTCTCTTATTAGCAAGCTTTTCAGTCGTCACTGGGAATTGTTGAATATGGAACCAATCCTTATAAGCAGATTGCTCACCATTTTTGACAACATCTTGCCATTGAGGCGATTGCGAACCAATATGGTTAAATACCGCATCCAACATGATTTTCATGCCACGTCGATGAGCTTGCTCGACCAGTTCTCGAAAGGTCTCCTTGTCTCCAAAATAACGGTCAATTTCAAAGTAATCCGTCGTATTGTACTTATGATTGCTCGTAGATTGAAAAATGGGACAGAGATAAAGACCTGTAATACCCAAGTCTTGCAAGTAATCCAGATGGTCAATAATCCCCTGTAAATCACCACCAAAGAAATCATCACTCTGAGGTGTGATAGATGAATCCCAGTCTAATGACCCTTCTGGGTTTAATAGAGCATTTCCATTAGCAAATCTCTCAGGAAATATCTGATACCATACCGTATTTGAAACCCAGTCAGGAACCATACAGGCATCAATTTCATGAAGATAAGGCAATTTAAATCCATTTCCAATAGTATGAAGATTTTCTAGAGAATTTTCCACACACCCTTTATCGCCATACAAAATACTTTGACCTTCTGTATCCTTGAGTTCAAAGAGATACTGGATACGTGCAAAGTCAACTGACACTTCAACCTGCCAATAATCAAATAAGACGTCAGAAGTTATCTTGGCCATTTTCTTTGTACCTTGATAAAACTCCTCCATAAAGATAAAAGGGTCACCATAATGCAAGTTGATGTTTTCAATGTCCCCTTTCTTAGTTCGAATCCGAATATGGAGTTTCTTATCCTTATAAAGATAGGCATACTCCGACTCAGGTCTATGGTAAATGGCTGTTAATTCCACTGTATTTGTCTCCTGATTTACTTGGTTGCATTTACGACGCAAACGTTTTCATAATTGTGATTCTAGTATACTACTTTCGTATTTTATTTTCAAGGCTTGTCCGTAGATTCTAGTGGTTTGGTTCTATAAATAAAAAAGCAGCCAGTCTTACAACTTGCTACTTTTCAAATAATGATTTACAAATATCTTTGCAACCACTCTATTTTTTTAAAATCCTTATTGTTATTGTGATCATTTCGATAGGAATCTTGGGAAGAAGCCTTGTAAATACTTAAAAACTGTTCCAAACTTGGAACGCGAAAAGTGATGTTTTCGAGATGAATCAGCTCTATATCCGATTCCGAAACTCCTGCAAAATCAGGTAAAGAATCGATACTTCCGAACTCAACACTCAGACCATCTTTTTTGAATTCATGCTCATGAATATCTATTAAGGCGTAGCCTAAGTGTTTCATCACTTTCATTATCTTGTCCCACTCATAAATTCTGAGATGATCGGGTGCTTCCCAACCTCTAGGGTCACCAGGCACATGAATGTCAATGTCAGACGGCCCCCATTCTTCATTTGATCGGTATTCAAACCCCAAAGACCCCATGAGCGTCGGAGTGATTCCGACTTGGTTTAAATGAGAACAAATTGTTCGAAATTCATCAAATAGAGAATTCATTCCTCCTCCAATCGTTGATATAGAACTTAATTTCGTTGTGAATAATAAACTAATTTTTACCTTCTACTCTTTCGGTTTTGAAAATACTTCAACTCGCTGAGCTAGAACTTTTATTTCTACAGGTAGGTTATCCGATTTATCGCCATCAACGTCTGACTCCAACTCACTATCTGAAGAGATTTTAATATTACGCGCTCTGATATACTCAATATTATCATTGCCGACAACATCTCCTTTTAGTAAATCAGGGATGACGGATAATTTGGAGAATAGAGACGCATCTTTCAGAATCAAAATATTGGCATAGCCGTCTTTGTTTTCTTCAAAGATTTTCTTATCAGCGAAGTAATTTGTCAAGAGAACCAAAACATGGCTAGCTTCACCAACATAATTTCCATTTTCTGTCTCAACCTTAATGTTAAATACCTGATCCGTCATGACAGACTTCATGGTATTTACAGCATAGGCTAAAATACCGAATTTTGTCTTATCCTCGATTTCAACATTGTGAATCGCTTCAGGTAGAGAACCGATACTAAAAATATAACCAAAATAATTGTCATTCGCTTTTCCGATATCAATCTTATTGGTTAAATCAAAATCCAGTTCATCAATTGCGCCATCGATGTCTTGATTGATTTCCAAAAGTTTCGTAATGAGATTACCAGTACCACCAGGGATAATCCCTAACTTAGGAATGTAGTCTCTCTCAGCAATACCCGAAATGACTTCATTGACAGTCCCATCTCCACCAAAAA
Organism: Streptococcus mitis; assembly: GCF_047460035.1. Classification (GTDB taxonomy): domain Bacteria; phylum Bacillota; class Bacilli; order Lactobacillales; family Streptococcaceae; genus Streptococcus; species Streptococcus mitis_DW. The sequence goes on from NZ_JASHHB010000002.1 coordinate 45,415, forward strand.
CAACCACTGCATCGTACTGCTCACGAGAAGCTTCTTCAGCAAAATGTGTTGCATCCAGCGCTTTTTCTGTAATTTTGGTTTCCACTTGCTCAAAATATTCTTTTGCTTTATTCTCCAGCTTTTCTTTATAATCCAGAGCCTTCTCCCCACCAGAGGTAGGGTTGATAATTAACATTGCTTTTTTCATTGATTTTCTCCTTAATATTCATTAGAAATGTTTATATTTCATCGTATGCATGTAAATGTACTACCATTATACAATGAAAATACGGAAAAGAGAAATATGACGTACTGGAGATTAAAACGCTTTTATTCTATTTTCCCATCGCATAACTACATCTTTTAAGGGGTCATCCAAGTAAGAATAGGCCTTATCCTTTATCCAATCAGGAATACCATAAGCTGCCTCGGCTATGCTACCAGTAATTGCAGCGAGAGTATCACTATCGCCACCAAGGGAAATGGCATTCCTTATCGCATATTCGAAGTTTCTACTTTCAAGAAAGGCAATAATGGCTTGAGGGACAGTTTCTTGACATGTTTCGTTAAAACGATAGTTAGGGCGGATTTCATCTAAAGTTTGAGATAGATTGTAGCCGTATGTCTTCTCTATATAATCCTTAATCCGTCTTTTACACTCTGTATGATTGTCATTAATTGGTTGCTCGTATTCTCTACAATAACCACCAAAGTAAAAACGACACAGAAAGATAGCATCAGCTGTAGCCATTGCACCTTTAATACCTTCTGGATGACTATGAGTTACCTCGGCAGAAAGACTCGCAAGTCCTCTAGATGATGACCACATTCCGGTTCTCGCATAGACATCACAGTCCATGACCCAAGCACATGGAGAAACACGCATAGCTGATCCATTCCCAAAGCTATTATAAGCCTCACGGTTATCGCTCTTTAGCCATGCATTAAACCGAGCACCGTAATCAGCATTCTGATACATTCTGCCATATTTCTTCATCGCGTCAATGAAGTCGTCTTTTTGTCCCCCATTCATAATTGCTTCTGCAACAGCACAGGTCATAACCGTGTCATCTGTAAAAAAGCAGTCCTTACGAAATAAAGGAAAGTCCTTCGTTTTGATATTGTTCCATTCGTAAACAGAACCGACAATATCTCCAACGATTGCTCCTAGCATAAGATTCCTCCTTGTGACATATCAGATTTATTACACATTCCCAATGGTTAACTCTTTAAAAATGGTGCCACCAAATCAATCCACTCTTGAGGCAGGTAAGCTGATAAATAGCCGTGATTATAGCCCTTTGCTTCATACAAAATTGTATTTGCATGTAGCTGATGAAATAATTTCGCTGATTCTTTCACACAGTTCAATTCTTTTTCACCATAGATATACAGAACCTGAGCCTTGCTAGCAGAAATCATATCTTTCAGCTTGTAATGCCCCATATAGTTTTTGTAAATGGTCACCAATGTTTTAACAGGCGTCCTTGGAAGATCCTCCAAATAATAAGCTTTTATTTCTTTTGAATAAGCTAGTTTAGGATAGAGTTTGTTCATCATGCTTAACTGGAGTTTACAAGAGAATTTACTGAACATAAGTTTACCAAATAGTGATACTAGAAAGATGTTGATTTTAGCTAACCTTGGTTGAGGAATACAGAGACTTCCGTCTATGATGGCCTTCTTAGCAATTTCACTGTCTAAAGACAAAAGCTCCATGGCAATTTGACCACCAAGTGAAACACCACCGATTGCAAACAATTTCCCACTACAGTTTGCTTTGATATAGTCTAGAATCTCCAAAGCAGAATCTTCAGTAGAGACATAAGCAAGTTGATATTCCTCGCCGTGACCATTCAAAGTAGGTAAAATAACACGGTATTTTTCTGACAAGATTCGTGCTTGACGAAGATAATTCCACCAAGAACTGCCACCACCGTGTATTAGTAAGATAGGAGGTAAATTCTTATCACCAAATTCATGGAATTTCATGTTTAAACTCCTTACTGTAGGACTTTCACTAGCTAATTTTCCTTGTTCAATCAGCTCTTAAAAGCAGTACCACAAACTCGACATAAAACGAGTGAACACTATGTATGCCAAGTGAACATGTATGTGGGGACATGTCTATAAACCTTTTGACAATAGCATAAGGTTATCGTTAAAAGGTATTACCCCGACAAACTGTTATTTACTCATTTTATTAAATCAGCTATTTCTTTCTTCCCATACGCCTTTACATTCTGAATTACATTCTGTTTCCTCTTTATTGATTCAAACAATGATATATCTAGTACATTTGCGAATTCTTCAAACTGAACCTGCCCCATTCTTCTTATTTCTTTAAGTTTCTCAGCATCTCTTACCTTTCTCTCTGCCTCACTTTTGGGGTATCCTTGCCCAAATGGCTCCGAGAAAAGAGCTTCTATTGTTCTTTCAAGATTTTCAGTACCTGACCATGTATAATCTTCACCTAATGGTAATGATATCGCATTTCCATTATTAATCTGAGCAAATAAATAGGCATCATTCGGTGTAGGTGCATACCCGCAAATGACATCAGGCATACTATTACAAGCAAGCATCATTCCTTGTCCGGAAGAACAGCCCGTAACAACGAAATCAACTGTCCTACTTGCCAACAAGATACCTATAAGAATAGAAATTTCTATATACGAGTATTTTTCATTTTCTTCCATCGTACAGCCAAAATTTATAACCTCAGATTTCTTTGGAGCATACTTTAATACAGCATCATAGATTATTTGATTTTTGGTCGCTTGCGAACTTGCTTGAATAACTCCGATTCTCATTCTTCCCCCCTACAACTTCTAATTTAATGATTTCTTTTTCTTTGGTTTGGGTGCCGGTAATTCATTATATATTGAATTGAACAAGCCTTTATTTTCTACACTTCATTTATTCACTGGTTGCAACTTTTGACATCAAAACTACCGCCTCCACATGTCTTGACGGTTACTACCTATACTGTGAAACGAAATCAAAGCTGCTGAATATCCGTATTAAACTATTAAACGTAACTAATGCGAGTATTTACGGCTTCGTTAATATACAGTATTGTTACATCTATGCCAAGTTTCCGATAGTTAGTTCTTCTTTCTTTATTTAAATCTTTACAAATCCAACTAGCGAGAAGGGTTGTTTATCTCAAAACTCATTGAACCTTTGGTTCCTCGATTAGTATAATAATTTCCTTCTAGTTGATTTGGATTATCAATATCAAGAATTACCGTCCCATAATGTATAGGACTTTGCAATTCAGCCCTTGGGCTATTTAAATATGTATAAATTAATTTTTGTGTTCCATTATCATTGATAATTGATGCTGTAATGCTATGGCTCGAACTTTCACCCGTTTTAAACTTAACTTTAATAGTCGTAAATGACTGTTCAATAGTAAGTTCACAATTTCTTTCATTCTGATCATAGTCCGTCTTGAAACTACCTACATAATTCGCAAATAAAATTGGAACATTATGAATCTTAGATAGTAATGGCCACCGCCATGCTGTTTTTTCAAAAATAGCCATAATAATTGCTGTAACTGATATAGCTTCACCAATATACCCAATGGCTGAATATACCAATGCCAAAATATCAGATTTAAGATTCACTGCAATCTCTTGGCCACTTATTAACAATCTTAATAACAAGCAAATTGCAAAAACCCATATTGTAATATTCAAAAATTTTTTCTGCTGTTCATTCATAAGTTTTATTTATAATCCAAAAATTCAATCATTCTAACTAAAAAAGTTTTTGTATCCTGTAAATTCCATTTCTGCTCTGAACGAAAAAGGTAATACATTCCACTTACTTCAACCCAATTTAAATTCACTTGAGACACTATGTAATATAACGCTTGCTGTAACAACCCTGTGTAGCTATTACTATTGAAAAACATCTGTTCAGGTATATTCCAGACCAAACATTCTATCAAATATGAAGAAATGCGTTCGTTTGTCAATCCTAGCTCCTGCATCTCGTTCTTAATATGCTTCATAATCCTAACTAAATATTTATATTTATAGTGAGTAGATTTATTCTTAGAGATACCATTTTGTATATGAACTTTAGGATAATTAATTACTTCATAATTTCCGTTTGAGGTAAAAAATTTGATGCCTTCAACAAATTTTTCAGATGACCTGCTACCAATATATCTATAATTTCGATATTGAAAACATGGGACTACATCTGCATTTACGTGATATGAGTTAGAATTAATATTGATACACTTATTGCCAATAGAAACTGATTCTGCACCAAATTTTGAAATTAACGCTTTAATCACTTCGTTTTTAAATACATTAGCATTGGTGCTGCTACTAGAGTAATTATAGTCTAGGTCCGATAACCCATCTACATACTCACAATAAAATAAAGATTTCACCATGATACAGATATCAATGTCGCTATTTTTCTTTACATTCGTATTATTTGCATAAGAACCTTGGGCAAAAATTTCATATTCATACTTTGAAGAGAGCCCACTCCTTTCTATTGCATCTTTAATCATTCCAATAGTATTTTCAACCCGTGTTTCTTCAGTGGCAGATAACGGCTTAATCCATGATTGTAATGCTTCTTCAGAATATCTCATTATAAAACAACTCCATTTTAGTTTTTTGGTTAATTCATAAAAAGTAACCGATATTAAAAAAATCCTACATATAATTATACCACTAAACAAGAAAAAAGGCTGCAAACATAGTGAACTATACTATGCCTACAGCCTTATAAATCAACTTCTGTTCCTTCCAAAAATCTAACGGTTATCTGTCCATCCTCCGAAATCAAAATACTATCTAGTACCTGACACATCTCAAAGGAATCATATTCCCAACACTCCTTATTTATCAATTCAGCCAGTAACACACTGTAATGCTTTTCTAATAACTGGTTTTCTTCCAAGATCTTATTCCACTTTCCATGCAACAAATCCATATTCTCACTCAGTAGTTTAACTGCCATCATTACAGCTTTCTCTAGTGTTCCCTCATCGATATGGTTATTCTGACAACCAATCTGTCCCTTTACCTTATAACGGTTGTTACACTGCCAAACTTTACGTTTGCCACGACTGGTCGTCCAGTTCTTACGTCCAAAAGCTGAACCGCATTCTGCACAGAACACCTTGGTAGTAAAAGGGTTGTCCTCATTTTGCATGATGTAGAAGAAATTGAAAAAGAAAATAGACTTCAGACAGCTATTGATGTTGTCAGAGAACAGTTTGGCTTTTTAGCCATACAAAAAGGAACCGTCCTAACTGAAGGTTCCTAAAATATTGAACGCAGTAAACTTATTGGCGGTCATTCCGCTGGTGGATTGGAGGGATTAAAATGATTGACCGTTCATCCTTACCATTTCAGTCAGCAAGAGAGTACCAGGATACAAAGATGCAAAAATGGATGGGCTTTTTCCTATCTGAGCATACATCAGCACTCTCTGATGATACAAACAAAGTAACGTACATGTCAGATTTGTCAATGGAGAAGAAATTATTACTCCTCAGTCAAGTATACGCCGGGCAGCTACGCACACGCATTCAAGTGATTGAAAAAAACAAGCGTGTTTCCTACACTGGAACAATACCAAGTCTGACCAAAGATTTCATTTTGATAAAAACTACAACAGGTCACATCAATTTGAAATTAAAAGACATTATTAGTATTGAACTTGTCGAGGAGGTGCTCTATGAATCAGCTTGAGTTTCAGCGTAATCACCTACAAATGGACTATTATAGCGAGAGCTACCAAGATTTTGAACGTGACTTCTACCGCTACTCTAACATGAATATTCCATTGACCTTCCTAACTGATGATATCCTAAAAACAATGGCGACTTCACGTAAGAATTACTTTGTCCTCAATAAGGAAAAGTCCAGAGATAACCGCGATCACTTCTTCATATTTGAAGTAAGTACCGTAGATGAGAATCCGCTAATCTATCATTATACATATAAGAAAACTACAATATATTTAGCAGAAAAATAGGAGCAGTTCAATTGACTGTTCCTATTTTTAATATTCATAAAATCTAAAGTCTTTATACTCTTTAACAATGGAGTCGCCAACCAGAACAGACTATACTGACCAGCGACTACCTTAAATTTAATGTTTCAGATTTATTTTCTTATCTCTAATTTCATAAACTACATCTGCTACATTTTCGAGTAATCGTTTATCGTGGGTGATAAACACGATAGTTCCGGTGTACTCCTTCATTAGTATTTCCAAAGCCTCTAAACTTGGTATGTCAAGGAAGTTACTGGGTTCATCCATTATTAGGATGTTATATCTACCCATGAGCATTTTAGCAAGCAACAATTTTATAATTTCTCCACCGCTTAAAACAGATAAACTTTTTCCAATATCGTTCTGTTTGAACCCCATAGATGCTAGCACTGAACGAATTTCTGATATATTGTAGTCACAATCCTTCTGCATAAACTCCATAACATTCTGATTACTGTTGTACTTGTAACCATTCTGTGCAAAGTAACCTATTTTTGCCTTAGGCGAAATAGAAATTCCTTCTTCATGGTTTAAGATCATTTGGATTAAAGTTGTTTTTCCGATTCCATTACCACCAGTTAACGCCACTTTTGCTCCTAACGGAATTTGAAAAGATGCATTTTCAAACAGAGCCTTATCCCCAAATACTTTATTAATTTCTGCACCGACTATAGGGTATGGATTATGGAGCTCCAATGCTTTACTTTGCCTGAAACGAATTCTGCGAATGCCTTCCGGAGCTTCTACTTTTCCTAAGGCCGCAATCCTGTGCTCTAGGGTTTTAGCAGCATTATACATCTTTTTTTCCTTACTTCCTATTGATTTTTGATGAGCTAAACGCCCTCCGTCTTCAGTACTTTTTTTCTTTGAAGAACCTTTTGCCTTCTGTTCTATTTTACGAGCCTGTTTTCGCTTTTCCTCCGCAGCCCTTTCCAATCGGGCACGTTCCGCAATAAATTGTTCGTATTCTGCAGCTTGGCTCTTACGTTCTTCCTCTTTCTGACGAAGATAATCAGAATAGTTTCCCCAATACTCAGTGATTTTGCCATCTTTCAGTTCCCATATTTTATCTACTATTTCATCAAGAAAATAGCGGTCATGGCTAATAACTAACAGTGCACCTGTAAAATATTTTAGCTGTCCTATTAGAAAATCAATTCCTTCACGGTCTAAATGGCTCGTAGGTTCATCCGCTAAAATACCATGAACCTGTGCCGATAAGGCCTGTGCTATTTTAAGCCTTGTTTCTTCACCACCGCTCATAGTCTGTATATTTAATTGCTCAACACCTAGCTTGCCTACAAGTGCAAAATCTTTTTCCTCCTGCAGAGTTACTTCGTCCAACTGGGGAATATAGGCAAGTTCACCCAGACGATTCATTTTACATCCTGGGGGAGTTAATTCTCCTAAAAGTACCCTGAGTAAAGTGCTTTTTCCAGCACCATTTGCTCCTACTAAACCAATACGGTCATAATCATATACTTCTAATTCATTTATATCTAAAACATCGCGTCCTTTGAATTCCACACGAATGTCTTTTGCTTTTAATATTAATTCCATAACATTTCCTCCAATATTGTTTATTTTAAATCTAATTTTCTAACCTCAGTTATCATTTGGCAAACTATAGCAATGCCAATAATTAAAATACCTGATAGTAAAAACCAATGATTTACACCGATTTTATCAGCAAAGAATCCAGAAAGAATTAACCCAATTGGCATAGCAAGTGACATGATACTTCCGATCAAAGAAAATACACGTCCTAAATATTCAGGCTTAATTTTCTCCTGAAAAAGAGCTGTTTGCACACCGCTATAAAATGGCACCGAAAGCCCCATTATTGCACAGCAAACTACGAATATTACAAATCCATTTGGAGGAAGTATTCCCGAAACGGCTAAACTGGTCCCCATTATAAAAAATGAACTTGTTATTAGTAATACATGCTTTTCGAAGCCCCCTAATCTTCCTAATAATAAGCCTCCTGCTAGCATCCCAAATGCAAAGGAAATTTCCGTAATAGAAATATGCACAGGCGTTCCATTAAAGTGTTCCATGCTTATTAAAGGAAATAGTGCATTGATTGGCATATAAACAAAAGTATATAGTGTTCCTAAGAGTAATAAGGCAAACAATCCTTTGTTTTGTCTCAGAACCACAACTCCTTCTTTCATCTCCCTTATGAAATTTGGTTCTAAACTTTGCACTTGATTACCCAGCTTAGGTATACGTACAATTGCTACCGTAATAGATGCAATCACAGCACCCAATACGTCGATGGCAATAATAGCATTTAAATCCCAAACGGAGTATAAGAGTGCTGCAACTGCCGGACTAACAATATAGCTTATAGACTGCAAAGACTGACTATAGCCTGCGCATTTCGTTAGCTGTTCTTCTGGTACTAAAAGTGGTGTAACCGCATTGAGTGCTGGGGTATGAAAAGCTGTTCCAATGCTACGGATAAACAATACTATCATAATCATCCAGACAGGTAGCTCCATACAGAATGCAACAATAGCAAGCACTGCACCAGCTGCTGCGATAATTAAATCGGCACCAATCATTATCTTCTTCCTATCATGACGATCCACTAGCACACCAATGGCAGGTCCCAAAATCGCATAGGGTAAAAAACCTACTAATGAAGCCATAGACAAGACCATCGCAGATCCTGTTTTTTCTGTAAGGTAAAAAATAATCGCCATTTGCAGGATGGCACTAGTGATTAATGATACTGCTTGCCCTGCCCATATTGCATAAAATTTTCGTTTCCAATTGTTGTATTTTTCCATTTATATTATCTCCTGCATATTATTTTGCTTGAATTTCTATTTTGAATAGCATTCTAGGCAATAAAAAATGCAGGCCAAACCCCACAATGTGGCTTTTGGTCTGCATACATACAATTTGGAAACATTCATATTAAAGACATAGTTAAATAAAGGTATAGTTAAATAACCAATATCCTCACCGTAACTAATGAATGCTCAATATCGTATAAATAAGCACAACAAAAAAGCCTATCATCGGGTATAGATTCTGCTTTTTTTATTGCCAGCTTATCTTAAACGCATTGAGGCTGTCATAGTTTCGGTTCCTCCTACATCTTTGTTTATATCAATTTATAGTATAACACAAAAAGATGATATGTTCAATATAAAAGTTATGGAATGAGACTCATACTTCCAATTCGATGCCAGATTTAAAGGATATGACGAAGTTTTCTTCATAGACTGTAACGCTCTGGATTATCTTCCTTAGTAGCAAGCGATTAGCTTTCACAAAATCTTCTGTTTGTAGTTTTAAAAATTCATCAGGATTTTCTAACTCAACCTCAAAATATTTCATTTTACATTCCCTCATTTCATTTATTGATAAATTGAGTTTGCAAAAAAGAGTGGACAATTTTTGTCTACTCTTAACCTTTAAAATAGTTTTTTTTAATCGATTTGAAGTTGCCTAAATTATTACTTATTCGGTAAAATGAAGTATTGCTTTCAACAGATTTCCTTCAACTACACTTCACTTGATTCAAACAAGGTGGGTACATTTCTATTCCCACAAACTCCTTGTCAATGGAAACAAACACGTACCCACAGGGTAAATGGAAATAGAAACTGATAATTTCTAGCTATCACTTCTACTCATTCCAAAAATTTTCTCACTCTGATACTTACCCACCATAAAGCAAAAAGCCTTGCAATCAAGGCTTTCATTATCCCTTTCGTTCAAAGGTTTCTAAGCTTTTACGAGCAGAGCGACACACTCAGCGGTTCGCTATCTCCGTTCTGTCTGCGTGCTAGCACTTGTCAATCACGGACAGCTATCGCATGGGCGGAAGTAAATGCTAATCTTCGTCGTTTTACTCCTTGACTAGCAAACTTACCGCCTCAACATGATGAGTTTGAGGGAATAAGTCAACCGGCTGGACTTTCTTCAATTCATATCCCAATTCTTGGTAGAGTTTGATATCACGCGCCATAGTAGCGACATTGCAGGAGATATAGGCAATGCGATCAGCTCCTGTTTGAGCGCTTGCTTTGATAAAGCTTTCTGTGAGTCCTTTTCTTGGTGGGTCCACTAGGATAAGACTTGGTTGAATTCCTTCCTTGAGCCAATTTTTCATAGCATTTTCAGCTGTGTCACAGACATAGTAGGCGTTTGAAATATTGTTCAGCTGAGCATTCTTTTTGCTATTCTCAACCGCTTCTGGAATCACTTCGACACCATAGACTTCCTTGACATGTTTCGCAACAGAAAGACCAATCGTCCCGATACCAGAATAGGCATCAATGACCACATCATCTTCTTTTAATGCAGCAAAGTCAATAGCTGTTTGGTAGAGCTTCTCTGCCATTTCAGTATTGACCTGGTAAAAGGCTGGTCCAGAGATTTGGAAATCATTTCCCAACATTTGGTCCGTAATGTAATCTTGACCATAAAGCGTACGCCATTCTTTCCCGAAAATAGCATTAGTATTTTGGTCATTGATATTTTGCATAACAGACACAATCTCTGGGAACTGCTTGATTAGTTGTTCAATCAATTGCTCAACACGAAAAACTTTGGGACGAGTTGTTACCAAAATAACCATAATTTGACCTGAATAGTGGCCACGACGCACCACAAGATTACGAATCAAACCAGCTTGTTCCTTTTCATCATAAGGTTTCAAATCATAACGACGGAGCAAGTCACGTAGGGCTACTACTACCTCATCAATCACAGGATCTTGGATAAAGAAATCTTCTAGAGGCATGAGGTCATGGGAATTTTTACGGAAAAATCCTGTTTCCAAGACACCATTCACTCGACGAACAGGGACCTGCGCCTTATTGCGGTACTTGACTGGATGTTCCATACCTAAAGTTTCAGCAACCTCTATATCATCAATTCCAGCAATCTTATATAGACTATCCTTAACTTGCTTGGTTTTAAATTTGAGCTGTTCTGGATAGGCAAGATGACCTAAATCAGCGATTCCTGAACGCAGGTAAGCCAAATCTAGATCTTGATTACGGTGTGGTGACTGGACAAGGTATTCTTCAACCTTCCCAAAGCCAATCTTTTTATTGACCTTGAGAACCCTCATAAGGATTTTTTCACTCGGTAAAGCATTCTCTACAAAAAATACCAAACCATCCACCTTGGCCACGCCTGAACCTTCATGGGTCAAATCAACAATTTCAACTTCTACAATATCATTTTTCTTTAACATTCTCTTCTCTTTCTATTGGCCGACAAAAAAGACGGCAACGTTACGGTTACCATCTATTATACCATGAAATTTCTTAAGAACCAAAACTCTTGAAGAAGTTGACAATGGCTTGCCAGAGGGAGCTTAGAAAATTACCGCCGTCCTCTAGCGCCTTATCAGCATCAAAGTTAAGGTTAATATTTTTAAAACTGTCGCCAGCTTGTGAAACAATGCTTTGTTTAAGGTCATTCAGGGTTTTAGTGAAGTCTGCATTGCTGAGGATATCACTTTTTGAGAGATTTAAAGCAAAATTGATGATGATATTGATCTGGTTTCCTGTTATAACCTGATCAAGTTTGTAATTTTTTAAGGTATCTTCAACGATTTTACGGACATCTTCCTCTGTCAGATTTCCCTTGCTTTCTTTAGCTTTGGCGAGTCCTGACTTGATATCGGCTAGGGCAACGTTTAATTTATTAGCATCATAGCCAGTTTTGTCCTTGTTTTCAGCATTGATATCTGACAAAGCCTTCAACTCTTCTTGAGCCAAATCTTTATTGGCTTGCGGTACCTTGGCTCCATTAGCCTCTAGCGAATAATAAATCCCTGCTAAAGCACTTTCTCCTGTAACTGGAATGGGGGCTGCTACAGTGATTTTGGCGTGTTCCACACCCAAAGTTACGGCTGCATTTCGGTACATATCCTGAGTTACCTTAGTGATGTTTTCAGGTGTTTCAATCTTGACCTCAAGTGGCGACTTGTCACCTAGTTTTTGAATCTTGGCTGATGAATACAACTGTAAACTTGAGTCATTTGCTACATTCATGATTTTAGAATAGACATCAGGCGTCATTGTCTTGAGTTCTTTGGTATCTGTTGAGGCATTGTAGCCCAGTTTTTTTAGAGTTTGATTTTTTTGATCTTCAGACAATGAAGATCCTAGGACATATTCAGGTTGAACATAGGTTTCATCGATGACTTTTTGAACATCTGTTGCTGCATGGACACTATTCATAGCTGTTACTGCCCACAAGACCGCAGCACTGGTCAGAAAAAGTTTCTTTCTCATAGGGATTTTCCTCCTTTACCTTTCTAGAGTAATATATCTATCTTAAAGAAAACTTATAACAAAAACACCTGGACTAGCCAGATGTCGAAAAGAGAGTAAAACATTTGATGATGTAAAGGTTGAGTTGCACCTGTCTAGAATAGTAATAGTTTCCTCCATTTACATAGAGTTCGGCACCGTGGAAAATGGAAATGGGGTGAATATAACTATAAGTCTTTCCAGTGGTATTACCAAGCAAAGGGGCAACAGTCTCACGAGAGTACTGTTTGGCCAGAGCCAAGGTGTTTTCCTTGCCATTTTGGGCGATAAAATCGATATAGGCAGGTCCAAAATTGTAGGCTTGAACAGCCGTCCAGACATCAACCCCCTGCTTCTGAGCCAGATAGAGATTGTCTGTCAGAGTTTGAACACCTTGCCGAATGCTAGAGGCATTATCATTGATAGTGTTGGTGGAACCACTTGCAGACTCACTAGACTGCATGACATCGCCTTCTTTTCCTTTTGTTTCAGTATAAATCATAGCGAGCACAAGCTCTTCGTTTGCTGGGGTGTCTTTTTCACTCAAGATTTCTCGCACCATGGGTTGATAGGTCATGACTTGCTTGACATCTTGGTGAACGCGGTAAGCTTTATAGCCAGCAAAAAGGAAGACTGCTAGTACAAGCACTCTTCGAATTCGTTTAAACATTATTTACTTTGGATATCCTCGATATTTTTGATTAAGATAGAGTAAGTTCCATTGTCGTTTTGGATAAACTCAACAGACTCGGCGTCTTGATAGACGTTATTGGGAACGATGAGTTCAATTCCATTTGACAAGGAAAGTTTTTGGTTTTCAAATTTCTTTAATTGGCGACTGGCATCAATTTCATCAAATTGAACAGGTTCTGGGACAGCTTCTTTAACTTGGTCAATAAAGCTCAAACGAGCCGTCAGATTGTTATCAAAAAGGTCATTAGCCAATTTCTCAGGTGACAATTCATTGCTTTCTTCTAGGTTGTTGAAAATCGCTGATTTCACTTTAGATTGAAATTGAAAATCATCTGTGTTAAAAGTCTCAGCAATTCTCTGGGCCGTTTTTTCCAGTTCCTTGATGGATTTCTTGGGAGAAATCTTAGGGGAAACGGCAAGAAGATTGTCTGAAAAATAGTTCAAGAAAGTCCCATTGTACTTGATGCGTTTTTCAATGAGATGGTACTTGCGACTCTGAAGATTGACCACCAAGGCCTCATCAGCACCCGTTCCAAATCCAGGCAGGTTATTCTGAGTCAGCTTGATTGGATTATCAACTTCTCCACCGAGGTGGGTCAGGGTCTCACGCAGGGCAATTCGTAAGAAAGCGAAATGTTCCACGCCTTCTTTAGAAAATTGCACAAAAATCAAGTCATTGGTCTTGAGATTTTCGGAAATGCTGAACTCCTCTTTCCAGAGATTAGCCAGTGTTACTGATGTCTCCAACAAATCGTCTGTGATGTGATTGAAGAAGGGATTTTCTTCTTCGAAAATCCCAGTCTTGGCTTCATCTGAATACACACGTTCAATTTTTTTACGCAAGTATTCTTCGATTTTTGGAGTGATATTGAGAAACTTATCCGCTAGAAACAGCTCGGTATCATCCGGGCTAAACTGATGGATAATGGCTTTCTTAATATAAATGTCCATAAAAGTTTTAGTCCTCGTATAATGGGAAGGCATCTGTCAATTCTTTAACTGCACTTCTCACTTCTTCTAAGACAGCTTCATTTTCTGCATTTTTAAGGGTTTTAATGATTAGTTCAGCCACTTTGCGACTCTCTTCTTCACCAAATCCACGTGCAGTGATGGCTGCAGATCCGATACGAATCCCACTTGTCTTGAATGGTGACAAGCTTTCGTATGGGATTGAATTTTTATTTAGGGTAATATTGACTTCATCCAGCAAGTTTTGAGCAACTTTTCCGTTTTCTACAACCCTTGTTACATCCACTAGGAAGAGGTGGTTTTCAGTCCCTCCAGAAATAATACGGAAATCAGGATCTTGCAAGAAAACATCTGCCATAGCCTTGCTGTTCTTGATAACATTGGCAGCATATTCCTTGAAGGCTGGATCTAAGACCTCTTTGAAAGAAACAGCTTTAGCTGCCACAACATGCTCCAAAGGACCACCCTGAATACCTGGGAAAATTGCTGAATTGATCTTCTTAGCTAGGTCCTCATCATTGGTCAAAATCAAACCACCACGAGGTCCACGAAGGGTTTTGTGGGTCGTTGTTGTCGTGATATGAGCGTATGGTACTGGACTTGGGTGAAGACCAGCCGCAACCAAACCAGCGATATGTGCCATATCGACCATGAGCTTCGCCCCAACAGCATCCGCAATTTCACGGAATTTTGAAAAATCGATAATTTGAGAATAGGCTGAAGCACCTGCTACAATCAATTTTGGTTTGACTTCTTGGGCTTGTTTCAAGATAGCATCAAAGTCCAAGAGTTCCGTTTCAGGGTCCACACTATAAGACACAAAGTTATAAGTTTGACCTGAGAAGCTGACAGGAGCTCCGTGAGTCAAGTGTCCACCTGCTGCCAAATCCATCCCCATAACGGTATCACCTGGCTCAATCAAGGCCATGTAAGCCGCACAGTTGGCTTGGCTTCCAGAGTGAGGTTGGACATTAGCAAATTTAGCACCGAAAATTTCTTTTGCGCGTTCAATGGCTAGAGTCTCTACCACGTCTACCACATCAGTTCCACCATAATAGCGGCGTCCTGGGTAACCTTCGGCATATTTATTCGTCAAGATAGACCCTTGAGCTGCCATAACAGCCTTGGAAACAACGTTTTCCGAAGCAATCAACTCAATATTGTTTTGTTGGCGTTCTTCTTCTTTGGCAATAGCATTCCAGAGATCAGCATCGTATGCTTTAAAATCATCTTTGTCAAAAATCATAGGTCTTCTCCTTTATAGTGTGACTGGTCCTTTAGTTTGTTTTTACAAGAAAGAAACTAAACTAAAAGATGCGAATAAATCGTTTCTGCACTTTATCACAAGTATAACCAACTTTTTCATAAAATGCATGAGCACCCAGACGATGATTGGCAGAGTTTAAGCGGATAAATCCATAACCACGTCTTTTTGCTTCTTGCTCCAACCCTTGTAATAAGCTTTTACCAATACCTTGACCTTGCGCTTGAGGTGAAACTGCTAAGGCTAAAATATTAAATCCTGCTTTGGAATAAAGGGATTCATAGACCTCAGCGTGGACATATCCAAGCAAGGCATAACTAGCTTCATCCTCATAGCCAAGAAGGAAATGATGGGAATCCTGAGATAGTCTAGCTAATTGACTAGCCGTGTCCTCCAGACTAAAAGAATAGCCTAAGGCTTCTTGGTTAATTTCACAAATGGCTTTCACATCAGTTTCTCTTAAATCTCTTAGCATCTCATGCCTCCTCAAAAGAAATCTCTGGCAACCGAGCAAGAATATCTTCTCGTTTAATCGCCCCTTGGCGTAAGATTTTCACCTTGTCTCCAGACAAGTCCAAAATAGTTGAATCCTGTCCAGTTAGAAAAGCATCGTCTTCTAGCCCCAAAACCTCTTGGTCAAAATCCTCTAGAATTTGAGCAAAGGTCACTCCACTTGCATGACCTGAGATATTAGCAGACGGCCCAATCAAGGGACCTGTCTCTCGAATCAAATCAAGGGTAATGGGATGACTAGGCATCCGAAATCCAACAGTTGCAAGACCAGAATTGACCCAATAGGGAACTCTGTCATTTGCTTCAAGAATAAGGGTCAAGGGACCTGGCAAAAAGGTCTCTACAAGTTTTTGCAGATAAGATGGCTGATTCTTAGAAAAGTTCAAGATGTCCTCTAGAGAGGCGATATTAAGATTTAGTGCCTTGTCTCTTGGACGACGTTTGAGCTGGTATACATGATCAACTGCTTTTTCGTCTAGAGCCTTGGCAAAGAGACCGTAAACTGTCTCTGTAGGAAGAACAACAGCTCCGCCCTTTTCCAACTCTTTTCTAATCCTGTCCATCATCAACCACAACCATCCTATCTTGATCAAATTGGTCCTTAAGTGTTCGTACTCGTTTTTCAGGAAGATTTTTCCTAAAAAGATCAGGAACACTTTGACCTTGCTTGTATCCAATTTCAAGGTAAATCTTACCACCATCCTTAAGATGGTACTTTGCATCTTCCGCAATTTTACGGTAAATAGCTAGGCCATCTTCGTCTGCAAAGAGAGCTAGATGAGGCTCCGAATGCAAAACATTCAAGCCGACCTCTGACTCATCTTCACGAGAGATATAGGGTGGATTGGAAACAATTATATCATATTTTTCAGAAATTTCTGTAAAACAGTCAGATTTTTTTAAAAATATTTGAAGATTTTGATTTTTAGCATTTTCGTTAGCTAAATCTAAAGCATCTTGGGAAATATCCGCTGCTGTCACTGACCAATCTGGTCTGTTTTTTGCTAGAGCGAGAGCAATAGCTCCACTACCTGTTCCAATATCCAGAACTGAAAGATTCGTCTCAGGATTCTCAGCCAGGATAAGCTCAGCCAGCTCCTCAGTCTCTGGACGAGGAATCAAAACACGCTCATCCACTTTTAGCTGCATTCCATAAAAATCTGCATGACCAATGATATACTGGGCTGGTTTATGAGCTGCTAACTGTTGGAAAATTCCTTTTACAAATTGTTTTTCTTCCTTGTTTACCTCTTGCTGGAGGGCAAAGACAAAATCTGTAAAAGAAAG
Source organism: Streptococcus mitis (assembly GCF_047460035.1). GTDB lineage: Bacteria > Bacillota > Bacilli > Lactobacillales > Streptococcaceae > Streptococcus > Streptococcus mitis_DW. The sequence continues at coordinate 62,449 of NZ_JASHHB010000002.1, forward strand.
ATTTTTCAGGCTACGATAGACAAAAGAGAGGCTTTCAGCTTCCTCTCCTTGTCTTATCAACTCTTCTTCAAAATCTGAAAATAATTGAGCTAATTTCATTATTTGTTTAATTCTTCTAATTTTTGTGTTTGGTCATAAAGAACCAAGGCATCCACAACTTCGTCCAATTTACCAGATAAAATCGTATCTAGTTTTTGGAGGGTCAATCCAATACGGTGGTCTGTAACACGGTTTTGTGGGAAGTTATAAGTACGAATCCGTTCTGAACGGTCACCAGTACCGATTGTTGACTTACGCTCAGCGTCTTGTTCATCTTGTGCAATCTGAGCAAAGTGGTCAGCAACACGCGCACGAATGATTTTCATGGCCTTCTCACGGTTCTTCTGCTGAGTACGTTCTTCCTGCATCTCAACCTTGATATTGGTTGGCAAGTGAACGATACGAACGGCAGTCGCAACCTTATTGACGTTCTGTCCACCAGCACCAGAGGCGTGATAGATGTCAACACGAAGGTCTTTTGGATCAATATCGTATTCTACTTCTTGTACTTCAGGCATGACAAGGACTGTGGCAGTTGATGTATGGACACGACCTTGGCTTTCTGTCACAGGAACACGTTGCACACGGTGGGCACCTGATTCGTACTTGAGTTTAGAGTAAACAGATTGACCTGAAACCATGGCAACCACTTCTTTGAAACCACCTACACCATTCATAGAAGCTTCCATAACTTCAAAGCGCCATCCCTGAGCTTCAGCATACTTTTGGTACATGGTTAGCAAATCTCCAGCGAAAAGTGCTGCTTCGTCTCCACCAGCGGCGCCACGGATTTCAAGGATGATATTCTTGTCATCGTTTGGATCCTTTGGAAGGAGCAAGATTTTCAGTTTTTCTTCGTATTCTTCTTTTTCAGCCTTGGCATCTTTGAGCTCTTGCTTGGCCATTTCTTCCAAGTCCGCGTCTCCACCTGATTCCTTAATCATCTCTTCGGCATCAACGATGTTTTGAAGGACTTGTTTGTATTCACGGTAAGCTGTTACAGTGTCACGAGTTGAAGCTTCTTCTTTTGAAAGCTCCATGAAACGCTTGGTGTCTGAAACGACATCAGGGTCACTGAGCAACTCTCCTAATTCTTCATAACGGTCTTCTACAGCTTGTAGTTGATCATAGATGTTCATTTTTCTTCATTCTCCTTATTAATTTCAGGCGCAAAATAATGTTTACGACAAACCGAGATATAGGTTTCATTTCCACCGATTTGGATCTGCTCACCATCATAAACGGGCAGTCCATCCTGTGTTCGCAACACCATAGTCGCCTTTTTCTTACAATACTGACAGATGGTTTTGATTTCGTCAATCTTGTCTGCTAAGAGCAAGAGATATTTGGAACCTTCGAATAGTTCATTACGAAAGTCATTTTTCAAGCCAAAAGCCATGACAGGTATGTCTAACTCATCAACAACACGAGCTAGGTCGTAAACATGGTGACGCTTGAGAAACTGGGCTTCATCGACCAACACACAGTAAGGTGTTTCGGGTAAATCACGGATATAGCCGAAGATATCAGTTGTTTCCTCAATCGCAATGGCAGGGCGTTTCATGCCAATTCGACTCGACACATAGCCAACACCGTCACGCGTATCCAGAGCCGAGGTCATAATCACAACACCTTTTCCTTGCTCCTCATAGTTATAGGCTACTTTAAGAATCTCGATTGTCTTACCAGAGTTCATGGTCCCATAACGATAATACAACTGTGCCATGTTTCTTGCTTCACGTCCATTTCTAAATTTTTGCTACATTCTAGTATATCATAATTTTCTTAAGCTTTAAACGGCAAAATGTGGTAAAATAGAAGAAATCAAAAACTAGCGGAGGAAGTTATTATGCCATTTGTACGCATCGATTTATTTGAAGGACGCACGCTCGAGCAAAAGAAGGCTCTTGCTAAGGAAGTAACAGAAGCTGTTGTTCGCAACACTGGAGCCCCTCAATCTGCTGTCCATGTCATCATCAACGACATGCCAGAAGGAACTTACTTCCCTCAAGGTGAAATGCGCACCAAATAATCTAGCTTAAGCAGAATTGCTTAGGCTTTTTCAATCTCCAAGTAGCATCCATTGAAGAAATAGCCTAAATTTGTTACAATTTGAAAAGAGACTTGGGAAAATTTCCAAGAAAAGAGCTATTAATTAAAGGAAATATTATGATTACACGTGAATTTGATACCATCGCTGCTATCTCTACTCCACTAGGCGAAGGGGCTATTGGTATTGTCCGCCTGAGCGGAACAGAAAGTTTTGCTATTGCGCAAAAGATTTATAAAGGAAAAGACTTGAACAAGGTTGCCAGCCACACTCTCAACTACGGTCACATTGTTGATCCTCTGACTAGTAAAGTCATGGACGAAGTCATGGTTGGAGCCATGAAATCTCCAAAAACCTTCACTCGTGAAGATATTATCGAGATTAACACCCACGGTGGGATTGCGGTGACCAATGAGATTCTCCAGCTAGCTATCCGTGAAGGAGCTCGATTGGCTGAACCTGGTGAATTTACTAAACGTGCCTTTTTAAACGGTCGTGTAGACTTGACTCAGGCTGAGGCGGTCATGGATATCATCCGCGCCAAGACAGACAAGGCCATGAACATCGCGGTCAAACAACTTGATGGTTCCCTTTCTGATCTTATCAATAATACCCGTCAAGAAATCCTTAACACACTTGCCCAAGTCGAGGTTAATATTGATTATCCTGAGTACGACGATGTTGAGGAAGCCACTACTGCTGTTATCCGAGAGAAGACTATGGAGTTTGAACAATTACTAACCAATCTCCTTAGAACAGCACGTCGCGGTAAAATCCTCCGTGAGGGAATTTCAACAGCTATCATCGGACGCCCCAACGTTGGGAAATCAAGCCTTCTCAACAACCTCTTACGTGAGGACAAGGCTATCGTAACAGATATCGCTGGGACAACACGTGATGTCATTGAAGAATACGTCAACATCAACGGTGTTCCTCTAAAATTGATTGACACAGCTGGTATCCGCGAAACGGATGACATCGTGGAACAAATCGGAGTTGAGCGTTCGAAAAAAGCTCTTAAGGAAGCCGACTTAGTTCTGCTAGTGCTAAATGCTAGCGAGCCACTGACCGCCCAAGACAGACAACTCTTAGAAATCAGTCAGGATACCAACCGAATTATACTTCTAAATAAAACCGACCTGCCTGAAGTGATTGAAACTTCGGAACTCCCTGAAGACGTTATTCGTATTTCAGTCCTTAAAAACCAAAACATCGACAAGATTGAAGAGCGAATCAACAACCTCTTCTTTGAAAATGCTGGTTTGGTTGAACAAGATGCTACTTACTTGTCAAATGCCCGTCACATTTCCTTGATTGAGAAGGCCGTTGAAAGCCTACAAGCTGTTAATGAAGGTCTTGAACTGGGAATGCCAGTTGACTTGCTTCAAGTTGACTTGACTCGTACTTGGGAAATCCTCGGAGAAATCACTGGAGATGCGGCTCCTGATGAACTTATCACCCAACTTTTTAGTCAATTCTGTTTAGGAAAATAAGAAAATCCATGATCCTTCATACGGTCATGGATTTTTTAGCCTTCATTAATAATCTGGTCTTAGGACACCTGTTACAGTTGCCTTAGTCGCTTCGTAGTCGCCATCTACGACAACCTTGATAATGCGTTTGGCATCTTCTTCTGGTGCTGGAACTAGAGGTAAGCGTGTTGGGCCAGCTTCAAATCCCATATAGTTAAGAACAGCTTTAACTGGAGCAGGACTTGGATATGAGAAGAGGGCATTAACCTTAGGAATGAACTTGCGCTGAATAGCTGCTGCTGTCTTCATATCACTTTCTGCAATGGCAGTAAACATCTCGTGCATTTCATCCCCATTTGTATGGGATGCAACAGAAATAACCCCGTCAGCACCAAGGTTCATGGCATGGAAAGCATCTCCATCCTCACCTGTATAAATCAAGAATTCTTCAGGTTTGTGCTCAATCAAGTAAGCCATATTAGCCAAGCTAGTACATTCTTTGACACCAATAATATTTGGATGGTCAGCCAAACGAAGCATGGTTTCTGGAGTCAATTCGACAACCACACGACCTGGAATGTTATAGATAATAATTGGTAGGTCCGAAGCATCTGCAATCGCTTTAAAGTGCTGATACATTCCTTCTTGAGAAGGTTTGTTGTAGTAAGGAACAATAGCAAGCCCAGCTGCGAAACCACCAAATTCTGCTACTTCTTTGACAAACTCGATAGAGTCACGCGTATCATTGGTACCCACACCCGCAATCAAAGGCACACGTCCATTGACAATCTTTTGTACAGCCGCAAACAGTTCCAACTCCTCATCATGGGTCAAGGTTGGACTCTCAGCAGTGGTCCCTGCGAGAAGAATTCCATCCGTATGATGGTCCAATAAATGCTCAATCAAGGCTGGAATAGCATCGAAGTTGATGGAACCATCCTCATGGAAGGGGGTAATAAAGGCTGTGATGATTTTACACTCTTTTAAATCTTTATAAGACATGAGAAACACCTCTCTATTTTAAAGAAGGAGTTCATCTGAACTCCTAAACGTTATGACTATTTTAATTCAAATTTCAATTCGGCCGTTGGACGAACCAAGCCACGTTCGTGAAGAGTTTCAGCAATCTGAACTGAGTTCCAAGCAGCACCTTTGAGAAGGTTATCTGAAACAACCCACATGTGGATTCCTTTTTCAGCATCCAAGTCTTTACGGATACGACCAACAAAGGTATCACGCGATCCCACTGCATTGATGGCTTGCGGATAAATTTGATGAGCGACATCATCTTCAAGGACAGCGCCTGGGAAGGCTGCGATAGCTGCTTTTACTTCTTCAATTGGAGCCACTTCTTTTGTTTCGATGTAAACAGACTCAGAGTGAGCTGACAAGACTGGAATACGCACACATGTTGCAGACACTGCAATGCTATCATCTTCCATAATTTTCTTAGTTTCCTTAGTCATCTTCATCTCTTCGTAAGTGTAATCATTTTCAGTGAAGACATCAATTTGTGGAAGAGCATTGAAGGCGATAGGATAATGTTTCTTATCCCCACCTGAAGGCAAGATTTCCGCATGCAAATCACGTGGGGTTACACCATCATTCAAGACTTCACGAAGTTCACGTTGTGTCTCAAGAATTGCTCCCATACCAGCACCTGAGACGGCTTGGTAAGTTGAAACGATGATACGATTCAAGCCCCATTTTTGACGGACAGGTTCAAGCGCCACCATCATTTGGATTGTTGAACAGTTAGGGCAAGCAATAATCCCGTTGTGGGCATCAAGTGCATGAGCATTGACCTCTGGAACAACCAAAGGAACATCTGGATTTTGACGGAAGTAAGATGTATTATCTACTACTACCGCGCCAGCTTTTACTGCGTATGGTGCATACTTAGCTGATGTAGAACCACCTGCCGAAAAGAGAGCAATGTCAATTCCTTCAAAAGCTGTTTCAGTCGTTTCTTCAATTGTAATATCTTGATCTTTAAATTTCAAAGTCTTGCCTGCTGAACGAGCAGAAGCAAGGTAACGGATTTTATCGATTGGAAGTGTTGATTCTTCCAACATTTTTATCATCTGAGCTCCGACAGCACCTGTCGCGCCGACTACAGCAACTGTATATCCCATAAATAACCTCTTTCGGAATTTTCTAAAAATTTCTATAATAGATGTATTATACTACTTTTTCCATGAATTGCAAAGCTTTTTCATCATTTTTTGGAAAATAAAAATCCCCAGTCGCTAGACTAGGGACTAAGAGGCATCTTCATGTGATGAGCAGGTTCACACAACTCATCAAGGTCCGCTCCTGCGTTATGACCTCCTTATGCTCAATAGTAGTCCGAAGACTACCTATCGACTCATCGCATCTACTATTCTACTAAAGAGAATGACTTTTGTCAACAGACGAAACTTTTTAGTTTCATTTACACAGCTGAATAGAAATATCTTTGAAACATTTGATGCATACATAACAAAAACCCTTGTAAATCAAGGGCTTTTCTGTCTATTTTATGCTAATTGCCGGGATTGAACCGGCGACCTCATCCTTACCATGGATGCGCTCTGCCAACTGAGCTAAATCAGCTTACCTAAAAAGTATACTATAGTTAGAAAATCTTGTCAAGTTTCCTTAGATATTTTCCATAAGAAAAAGCCAGGTAATAGCTACCTAGCTTTTCTGGTTCTATTTAGTTAAATCGATTCGACGACCAATTTTACCAATAATAATCGCTCCAATAATCAATGAGGCAAATTCACCAATCCCTGTTGTAAACCAAGTAAGGAAAAATGGTAATTGCGCTACGATATTCAACTCGGCAGCGATAGTAAACATAGAAATTGAAAAGAGAATTGAAAAGAAGAAATGATCTTTTCGAATTAATCCGTTAAAGAGGTAATCTTTGCTGTATTTTGCAAAAAGCCAAACACCTAAACTGAGGAATACCAAGGTTGATCCACCACCAACAAAGACATCTAGGAGTCCGAAGCTAAAGAAATTAGCAATCATACAACCGATGGTAACTCCGATGATGTACTTAGGATTGTAAAAAGCCATAAAGTTCATCATTTCTGAAATACGGAACTGATAAGCACCATAGCTAATGGCATTTAGGGGCGGTGTGACAGTCAAAACGACATAGATAGCAGCGACGATTGCGATATCTGCAACATCACGAATAGTTAATTTTTTCATCTTTTCTCCTTTAGCGGATTATCCGCGTGTAATATGCTTGGTGAAAGAAGCTAAGCACCAAGGGTTGCTTTATTCAACCTTACTAGTATAGCACAATAGCCTGCTTTATGCTATACTTAAAGCATGAAAAAACGCATTGAAAGTCTCTTCGTGAATGAGCTCTTAGCCTATCTTTTTTTTGGAATAGCAACTACTCTTGTCTCCATTCTATCTAGATTAGTCATTTATCAACTAACTCATAGAGAACTCCTTGCTACTGGACTAGCAAATAGTATCGGTATCCTATTTGCATTTATTACAAATGATAGGCTTGTCTTTAAGCAAGCTAGAGAGAATTGGTCAATTCGTTTAGTAAAATTTACTATAGCACGTCTTTCTACTTTTCTTTTAGACTTGTTTTTAACTTTTATCTTTGTAACTCAGTTTCCTAATATTATCGGACAATTTGTAAATAATAATATAGACAAGGTTAATAGTATTGAAACCGTTATTTCACAATTCTTGATAATTATCCTCAATTATATTTTTAGTAAGGTATTTATTTTTAAAAAATAAGAAAAAATTAAGCATATTGCTTGCAAGAACTTCTTAATTAATATATAATCAAGAGTAAAAATTTTGGAAAGGAATTATGAAAATGTTAAAAGATCTTAAAGCATTTTTGCTTCGTGGTAATGTTGTTGACCTTGCTGTCGGTGTGATTATTGCCTCTGCTTTTGGTGCTATCGTAACTTCATTCGTTAACGATATCATCACTCCTCTACTATTGAACCCAGCCTTGGAAGCTGCGAAAGTACAAAATATCGCTGAGCTTGCATGGAATGGTGTTACATATGGTAAATTCTTGAGTGCTATTATCAACTTCCTTGTTGTAGGTACTGTTCTCTTCTTCGTTATTAAAGCTATGGAAAAAGCCCAAAGCCTTACTAAGAAAGAAGAAACTGTTGAAGAAGCTCCAGCTGGACCAACTGAATTGGAAGTACTTCAAGAAATCAAAGCTCTTCTTGAGAAAAAATAATCGATTAAAAGGATCTAGCGCAAAGCTAAATCCTTTTTTCTTTACTCTTTTGGTAACTTACCTGCTTTCTCAAGCATTTTCTTAATAAGATAAGGCATCTTAACATTTTCCCGACCTTTTTTCTCAATCAATTTTTTCACAAATTCTGGCATTTGTAAATCTTGAGATTCGGCCAAGATATTTTTCGTCTCATCTGAAGGAACTAACTCATCAAAGGTTTCTTCTTCTGGGAGAAATTCCTTAAACTCTTTGTCCTCATTAGCTCTGACTGTATTAACCAAGGCATCAATCAAACGAGAATCTGTATTTGGCATTGGTGGACGATGGTAGTTTACACCAAATTCCTGACATAAGTCATAACATTCCACATCATTGTCAAACAAGACTTCAATATGCTCGCTAATGAAGCTGATAGGAACAAAAATATAATGGTCTGGATGTTCTTTCCGTTCTCTGAGATACTCTAAGACATCTGGCTTAATCCATGGAATACCGATATCACTTTCACTTTGCCAAGTATTAGTATATTGCTCAGAACTCAAACCTAGTTTTTCAGCGACTAGCTTGCTATTTTCGAAAATTTGGTCGATATAGGGGTCACCAAAATCCAAGGCAAAAATGGGCACACTATGGGCTGAAAAGATGACTTTAAAGCTATCCTGCTTTACTTCTTCTTTTAAAATCTTAGCAATTTCATCTGCCCAATAGTTTAAGAGCGCTTCTTCTTGATACCAGTCCTTGATAACTAAAAATTTAATTTGTTTGCTTTCTAAAAATTTCTCGTATCCCATGACAGAGTAAAAAGAATAATGGGGCTCCAAAATCAAGCAAATACACTGCTCGATTCCGTCTGCTTCCATCTGACCTATTACATCTGGGATAAAGGGTCTAGAAAACTTATTAGCAAAATAAACACTATACTCATTCCCCAGCCTAGCTTCTACCAAGGCAACCTCTTCTCGGGTAATTTTTTGCAGAGGCGTGCCGCCAATTCGTACATAATTATCATAGAGAGTCTGAATTTCGTGGTCTTGAGGTCTCACTCCACGACGAATATTTGTGAAAAAATCAGCCACACCTTCAAAGGTAATCTCTTCTGGCGAACCGAAAGTCATCATTAAAATTGCTTTTTTCATAATCGCTTCCTTGTGATATTTTTATCAAGTTTATTTTATCATTTATCCATTAATAAGTAAACGCCAACATAGCGAATTTCCCTAACTTCTGTCTTTTGTTTTTCTCTCTTTTCTATGATACAATGGAAAAAATGAATTCAAAAGGAGTTTTTTATGACTTATCCAAATCTCTTGGACCGCTTCTTGACCTACGTTAAGGTCAACACGCGCTCTGATGAACACTCTACTACTACTCCAAGTACGCAGAGTCAGGTGGATTTCGCAACCAATGTTCTTATTCCTGAAATGAAACGTGTTGGACTACAAAATGTTTATTATCTACCAAATGGTTTTGCAATTGGGACCTTGCCAGCCAATGATCCATCTTTAACACGAAAAATTGGCTTTATATCTCACATGGATACTGCTGACTTTAATGCCGAAGGAGTCAATCCACAGGTAATTGAAAACTACGATGGTGGTGTGATTGAACTAGGGAATTCTGGTTTCAAACTCGATTCAGCTGACTTTAAGAGTCTTGAGAAATATCCAGGACAAACGCTCATCACAACCGATGGAACAACCTTGCTAGGTGCTGATGACAAGTCAGGGATTGCTGAAATTATGACTGCTATTGAATATCTAACTGCTCACCCTGAAATCAAACACTGTGAGATTCGTGTTGGTTTTGGTCCAGATGAAGAAATCGGTGTTGGTGCTAATAAATTTGATGCAGAAGATTTTGATGTTGATTTTGCCTACACAGTTGATGGTGGCCCACTAGGTGAACTTCAGTACGAGACCTTTTCAGCAGCGGGTGCTGAATTGCATTTCCAAGGACGCAATGTCCACCCTGGTACCGCCAAAGGTCAGATGGTCAATGCCCTTCAGCTAGCAATTGATTTTCACAATCAACTTCCAGAGAATGACAGACCTGAGTTAACTGAAGGTTACCAAGGCTTCTACCATCTAATGGATGTGACAGGTAGTGTCGAGGAGGCGCGTGCAAGCTACATCATTCGTGATTTTGAAAAAGATGCCTTTGAAGCGCGTAAAGCAGCTATGCAGTCAATCGCTGATAAGATGAATCAAGAACTTAGTAGCGACCGTGTCACCCTAAACTTGACAGACCAGTACTACAATATGAAAGAAGTAATTGAAAAAGACATGACTCCAGTTACCGTTGCTAAAGCCGTTATGGAAGATTTGGGGATCACTCCTATAATCGAACCAATCCGTGGAGGGACAGACGGCTCTAAGATTTCCTTTATGGGAATCCCAACTCCTAATATCTTTGCAGGAGGAGAAAATATGCACGGACGTTTTGAATACGTCAGCCTTCAGACAATGGAACGTGCAGTTGATACCATTATTGGTATCGTAGCTTATAAAGACTAAAAAGACGAGGTAGCTCAGCTACTTCGCCTTTCTTTTTATTATGCTGGTTTTTCTTGATTTCCAGTACTTGTTGTAGATTCTGTTGTTTCCTTTTCTGAAGTTGATTCAGCAGGTTTAGAATCTGTTGTGTTGCTTGGTTTGCTTTCGTCGCTAGCAGTTTCACTGTTAGATTCAGATGCTACTGGTGCTTCGGTTGCTGTACTTGCAATTGGTTGATTCTCTGCACTTGTGCTATCAGCATTCGATTCAGCTTTTGTTGCTGGAGTTGCTTCTTCACTTGCTCTTGATTTAGACTTGATTTCTTGATTCAAGACCAGAATAGCTTTTGTCAATTCAAGTAAAGCAGCCTTATCTTTACTCTTAGCAGAAAGTTGATCTAGTAGAGCATCCACCTTATCAAAGTCGGCATCAGAACCCTTATTGTTTTCTAAGTAAGCGTGAAGCGACATAAGAATATCGTAAAGTTTTTGATAGAGTACAAGTGTCTGAGGATCTTGCTCAGCATTATCCTTTTCTTGTTGAAGGGCGCTAGCGATACGAGTCAAGACATCTTTCACCTGACTGTTTACTTCATCCAAGTCTGCATCAGCCTTGTTTGTAGCAACTTTGAGATTTTCTACTTCTTCTGCTAAGGATTGTCTGATTCCTTCTTCTTGGATTTGTTCCAAGAGTTGATTTGCCTTGCTCAAAAGACTTTCTACTTCTTCCTTGCTAACATGATTGACATGTTCTTCAGGCATAAAGTCTCCGTACAATTCTTTCAAGAAGCCATAAATAGCTGTCTTGGCAGTTTGATTATCAACTTTTTCAGTATCTAGAACTGTCTGAGTCGATTTAGCAGTAGTTGGTTGAGCTTTCAAAGCTTCTTCCACTTCTTGTTTTGCCTGATAGATGCTTGGGAATAATTTGTTCAATTCTGCTGCCTTTAGGAAGGATTGAGATTGATACAGGGTCCAAGTCAACTGAGCCACTTTGTTTCGTAGTTCATCATTCAAACGACCGTCATTTACGTGTTCGTAGAAATACTTGATGTATTCTACAGTTGTAACACCTGTTCGATCATTAAAGTCTTGCAAGGCTTGAAGTTGTGATTCAACCGCTGCTAAACCGGCCTCATCTTTAGCTAACTTAGCTTCTTGGAGTCGAACGAGTAGGTCTTTCTTAGGAAGTCCATAAGTGTCCGTATCCAGAGTATTGATTTTATCAATCAAGGCCTGATATTTCTTATCTAAAGCACTTGTTTCAACAGGTTTGACACTTTCATCAATATGGATATATTGCTTATCAAAGAGTTCAAGTGTTGCAAGATAACCTGCTGTAGAGTTAGTTGCCAGTTTCTTCATATTTTCAGTAAACTGACCTAAGGCTAACTCAATCTGTCTTTGTTCGATAGGCTTGTCTTTGTAGATACTTCTGCTATCAGCTAGAAGTTGATCTACTTTCTCCAAGACTGCCTTCTCATCAAAAGCTCCAGGTTGATAATTGGATTGTAGGGCTGGAATCTTGTTTTTCAAAGCCACTTCATATCCCTTCGTTTGAACCTTGATGTAGTGATTGTGGTCGCCATGAGGAATCACAAAACTACCATTTTCTACCTGTAAACTATAAGGAGACACACCATCTCGCAAAGCAGTGGTATAGAGTTCATTTAAGAAATCAAGTTCTGGATTGCCAGTTTGAAGAGGAATCCGAACGTGTTCTTTACGAACAGCATATGGATGGATATGAGTTGGATCGTAGGCTTGGTCTGGATTTCCAAAGACAAAGAAGCCGTTTGAAATTCTAATAGCTTCAAGTGGAACTCCGTAGGTCTTAGAAATATAAGCAATTTTTTCTTCATCGCTAGCATCTCTTGAGAAAGACTCTACCGTTTTAGCAAGAGGTTTTACAGGTTCTGCATCATGATGTGTTTTCAGATGGTCTTGCGCTGCCTTAATTTGCTCTGCTGTCAAGTCCTTCTTGAAGAAGTAATGATTGTGGTCACCATGACTCATGACAAAGCCTTGATCATCTTCACTTATGACACGATCGGCATCAAAACCGTGATCATGGTCTTCATCATGATGGTGTCCATGATGATCTTCATCGTGATCGTCATCATGAGCTGGATTTGGTGTTGCTGTATTTGCACCTTTCAAGTGGTCTTGCGCTGCCTTAATTTGCTCTGCTGTCAAGTCCTTCTTGAAGAAGTAATGATTGTGGTCACCATGACTCATGACAAAGCCTTGATCATCTTCACTTATGACACGATCGGCATCAAAACCGTGATCATGGTCTTCATCATGATGGTGTCCATGATGATCTTCATCGTGATCGTCATCATGAGCTGGATTTGGTGTTGCTGTATTTGCACCTTTCAAGTGGTCTTGCGCTGCCTTGATTTGATCAGCAGTCAAATCCTTCTTGAAGAAGTAATGGTTATGATCACCATGACTCATAATAAAGCCTTGCTCATCCTCACTGATGACACGATTAGCATCAAAACCGTGATCATGGTCTTCATCATGATGGTGTCCATGATGATCTTCATCGTGATCGTCATCATGAGCTGGATTTGGTGTTGCTGTATTTGCACTTTTCAAGTGGTCTTGCGCTGCCTTGATTTGATCAGCAGTCAAATCCTTCTTGAAGAAGTAATGGTTATGATCACCATGACTCATAATAAAGCCTTGATCATCCTCACTTATGACACGATTAGCATCAAAACCGTGATCATGGTCTTCACCATGATGGTGATCGTGATTATCTTTATCGTGTTCATCATCATGAGCTGGATTTGGTGTTGCTGTATTTGCCCCTTTCAAGTGGTCTTGTGCGGCCTTGATTTGATCAGCAGTCAAATCCTTCTTGAAGAAGTAATGATTGTGGTCACCATGACTCATGATAAATCCTGATTCATCTTCCGCAATAATACGATTAGCATCAAAGCCGTGTCCACCTTCTTCATGTTCCTCATGTGAAACACCAGGATTGACTGGAAGAGATGGCGAAGGTGTTGTTAGGCCATTGTTTGGAAGAGTCGGTTGACCAATTTGGTTCGCCTTAGGAATGTAATGGAAATGATCGCCATGTCTTACAATATAAGCTGTAGCAGTTTCTTCGACAATATCTTTAGAATTAAAGATATAACCATCAGATGTTGAAGAGATAGCCTTATTTGTAAGCAAGGAAGGATGATTCAAAGTAGATGGACTGCTTGGAAGACTTCCTAGACTAGACGCTACTCCATGAGGTTTTTCATTTGTAGAGACCGTAGAACCAGTTCCACCGATAGGCACCATTCTAGCAATCTTTTCTTCTAAAGGAGAGAGCTTGCTGTAAGGAATAAAGTGATAATGATCGCCATGCGGAATCGCAACTCCATTTGGCGTACGGCTGATAATCTTAGCAGGGTCAAAAACCAGACCGTCTGATTCACTGTAACGTTGGTCACTAGGTGAATCATAGAGTTCTTTCAAAAGACTTTGGAGATTTTCAGCTTTATTCGCTGGCTTGCTAGTTGAGCCTTGTGCTACAGATTGCGTGTCATTATCACTAGCTGTTGAAGAATAGCTTAACTGACTTGGTTGCGTATTTTTGCCAGCTAAATGAGCTTTTGCTGCTGCTAACTCACTAGAAGACAAATCACTTTTTGGAATATAGTGATAGTGACCTCCATGAGGAACGATATAAGCATCACCCGTATCTTCGATAATATCAGCTGGATTAAAGACATAGCCATCATCTGTCGTATAGCGTCCCTGAGATCTTGCTACAGCAACATCTGAGCTGACCTTCTCATTATCTTTGACATGTTCTTGTTTTTGACGATTGATTTCATCCTTGGTTCGAACATTATCAGCATGAGCTGCATCTTTCAGGTAGACATAATATTTTCCATCGACCTTGATGATATAGCCACCCTTGACCTCATTGACAATATCTCCGTCCTTAAGTTGATAGTTTGGATCCTTCATCAGAAGTTCTTCACTAAAGAGGGCATCATAAGGAACTTTACCATTATAGTAATGATAGTGGTCACCGTGTGACGTCACATAGCCCTGATCTGTAATCTTAATGACAATTTGCTCAGCCTGAATTCCTTCTTTTTGGCTAACCTGGTCTGGTGTCAGGTTTTCAGTTTTCTGACTTGACTGGCTGCCATCCACATAAGAGACACGATTATTGTCCTTGTTTTCCTGCGATCGATGCTGGTTCAGTGCATAAGCGCAAAGACTCAAGGATACGATAACAGCTGATCCAGCTGCTATATATTTTTTATTGAATTTCATAAATCCCTCATTTCAATAAATGATGAAGCTATTTCTTAACTTCTTTTTCTCGGTTAAACAGTTTTTCTCAACTGGTTATTTAACCAATTAATTAACCAGTAAATAGTTTACCTTTTTTAAGCTTATCTGTCAAGATTTTTATATCATTTTAAAAAATAAAAGCCAGTATTGCTACTGACTCTTACATCATTTTGATTTATAGTATAAAGTTTATACTGCTGGTTTCGTCGTAACTGACTCACTACCTTTTAACAAAGCAAGTAATTTTTCTGCTTCTGCCATAATGCCATTATTATCCATGGTTTGGAGACTCAGATTATTTCGTAAACCAGATAGGCTCTCTGTCACATTGTCTTTCAAACTAGCATCCGTTACTTCAGCAAGTAGAGCTTCTACTTCTTTGAGTTTGGCTTCTACTTTTTCGGTTTCTACTTGAGGTACTTCAGCTTCGTCTGTTGTATCTTTAGATACTTCTTCTGTCTCGTCTTCATCAGTGCTCGGTTTATAAAGATTATCTACTGAAGGGGTTGAACCTGTATGATTTTCTTTTTCATTGGATTCAGGACGGGTTGACTCGACTGATTCATGATGATCTTCCTTATCTTCATCAGATTTACTGTCTTTGTCTGCCTTATTTTTACGAACATGGTCGCTGGCATTTCCCCAACCATTATCTGAGTGAGGACGTTCTTCAGGATGTTCAACATAATATTTTACAGTCGCAAAGAGATCCTCAAGGCTATAACCCTTAGGTGCTTCATAGAGTCCTTCGTCAAACCAACCAAATTTAATGTTATGATAATGGTCGTAATGAGGTATAATTAAGCTACCATTTTTAACTTCAACAGTATGTTGTAGATTGTAAGGAATATGATCAAGTGGGACCTTCTTAGCTGCTTTCACTTTATTATAGATTGCTTCTACTCCTTTAACCTCAGTATTTCCTGAACCCTGATTCTCTGTTGAAGGAGGTATCAAACCTTTCTCTTTAGCATAAGCCTGAGCTGCCACTCTTTCAGCTTCAGACAAGCTCTCTTTCTTAATCCAATGACTATGGGTCATATGCGGAGTTACATAAGCATCTCCCTCATCACTGGTAATATCACGAGTGTCAAAGATATAACCATCTTCTGTTGTGTACTTGCCTGCTAATTTCGCTAATTTAATTTCATCGTCTGTATAAGCAATTTGAGCATTTGGTTTGCCAAGTCGCTCTGGATGGGTAATTGGTGCTAGGAATGCCAATAAATCATCTACCAATTTTCCTTTATTAGAAGATTCATCGTTCAAGCGTTCCGCTAATTTGTCTAAGGCTTGGAAATCAGAAACGCGACCTTTATTTTCAGATAAGGCTTTATGAGCCTTGGCCAATAAATTATATGCTTTATCATAAAATTCTTGGTCACGAGGAGCGACATTTTCTTTCTTCGCAACTAGCGCATGTGTCTCTTGAGTTTTCTTAGACAAGAGATTTTCAATAGTATCAATCTTATCCTTGGCCAAATCTTTAGCAAGAACATAACGACTAACGCCCTTATCCTCTATAATATATCCGTCGCCAACTTTTCTAACAACCTGGTTGACATCAAATTCAGTCGTTTTATTTTCCGCTGGCGCTTGAGGTTTGGTAGTAGGCGCTGGCTTCAGTGGAGTGACGCTTGGCAAAACATTGCCATTTTGTCCCTTGACAGCTATCATACGAGCTAATTTTTCTTCCAAAGGGGACATTTGGGAGTAAGGGATAAAGTGATAATGGTCTCCGTGAGGCACTGCTACACCGTTAGCTGTACGTTTGATGATTTGTGCCGGATCAAAGACTAATCCATCAGATTCTACATGGCGTTCTGATAAAGGTTTGGCATACAATTCACTTAAAAGTGTTGGGATATCTTCCCCTTGATTTTGATGATATGTTGGGGTGACAGTCAGGTTTGGAGTCTCTGTCAAACTTGGTTGGACTGGTTTAGCATTATCACTACTTGGTTTACTTGAACTTGTAGCAGAATGAGACTGTTTACCATTCCAATAAGCTTGGGCAGCAGCCAATTCTCCTGCAGACAAATCACTCTTAGGTATATAGTGGAAATGATTGCCGTGCGGTACAACAAAAGCGTCACCTGTATCTTCAATCACATCTGTCGGACTAAAGACATACCCATCATCCGTTGTATAGGCACCTCCAGTTGCTCGATTCGGTGCCGGCGTATTGAGATTAAAGTTTGGTTTAATGGTTGAACTTGGTGTTGAACTTGTTTTCTCAGGACTGCTTGGTTTCGTATTATTAGAATGACTTTGAACTGGCTGACCTCCAATTGGTAGATTTCGAGCCAATTTTTCTTCCAAGGCAGACATTTGCGAATAAGGAATGAAATGGAAATGATCTCCGTGAGGAACTGCCACACCATTGGCAGTACGTTTTGTAATCTGTGCTGGGTCAAATACCAAGCCATCAGACTCCACATGACGTTGGCTAAGTGGCAAAGCGTATAATTCTTGAAGAAGACTAGCTAAATCCTCACTTTGACTTTCAGGAGCTGTTGCAGGATTTTGAGGAGTCTCAGATTGACTCGTTCTCACACTAGATCTTGTTTCAGCTCTACTAGAACGATATTCAACCGTACTTAATTGACCGCCTTTTCCAGATAAGAAGGCTTGGGCGGCAGCTAATTCACTGGCAGACAAATCACTCTTCGGAATATAGTGGAAGTGATTGCCATGAGGAACAATATAAGCATCACCCGTATCTTCGATGATATCAGATGCGTTAAAGATATAACCATCATCCGTTGTATAGCGTCCTTGAGCTCTGGCTGCAACTACTGCCTGATCGTTAGAACCACCCCCGTGATTACTACTATGTTCCTGTTTCTGACGTTTAATCTCTTCTTTTGTACGAATATTGTCCGCATGGGCGGCATCCTTGAGGTAAACATAGTATTTACCGTCTACCTTAATTACATAACCACCCTTGATTTCATTGACAATATCTGCATCCTTCAACTGATAATTCGGATCTTTCATCAGCAGTTCTTCACTGATGATAGCGTCATAAGGAACCTTGCCATTATAGTAATGATAATGATCTCCATGAGAAGTCACATAACCTTGATCCGTAATCTTGATAACAATTTGTTCGGCGTTGATTCCCTCTCTCTTACTGACTTCATCAGGTGTCAAGTTCTCTGCTTTTTGACCAGCCTGATCACCATCTATATAAGCTACTCGATTAGAATCTTTCTTAACTTGACCAGCTTGGTAACGACCAAGTTCATAGGAACAAACGCTTATGGCAAGGACTGCCACCGAACCCGCTACATATTTTTTATTGATTTTCATAATCTCCTCATTTCAATTCTTCTGCTAAAACACTCATATTTTCTTCAAGATTTTCTAGATAGGTCTTGTCATTTTGTGGGTCTGCCTCTAAAGGATTCAGAGTTTTAAGACCCACACCTGTTGATTTGACAAGAGTTTCAGCTACTTTTGAAGAAGCATTACTTTCTGTAAAAATCGTTTTAACCTTATAGGTCTTAACAAATTCCTGAATTTCTGTTAGTTGTCTTGGACTTGGTTCTTGTTCTGGAGAGATACCAGCGATTCCAAGTTGATTAAGTCCAAATCTCTTAGCTAGATAAGAAAAGGCTGTATGTTGTGTTACAAAAGTCTTCTGACTCGCTTTTTCAAATTTAGGTTGGAATTTCTTAGTTAGTTCCTGAGCGTTTTTGATAAAGGTTTCCGCATTTTTTTGATAAGTTTCTTTATGTTCACTATCCACCTCTGAAAGTTTATCAGCGATAATCTGGGCTTCTTCACCAGCTTTTTCAGGATCTAGCCAAGTGTGAGGATCATAGAGCGTTTTTTCATCAACTCCGTCCCCTGCTTCCACATCTTCTAGCCCTGGGACGCGGTCTAAAGTCATTCCCTCTGAAGCCTCTAAAACCTTCACTTTGGATTTTTTAAGATTGGGATCTAGACTTCCTGCCCAAGATTCGAGCGTATGAGAATGGTAAACAAAGACATCTGCATCATAGATAGCTGCGATATCATTTGCCGAAGGTTCAAAGGAGTGAATTCCACTACTTGACTGAATCATCCGAACATCATTCAAGTCACCAGATACTTCCTTGACCATAGCGTAGATAGGATAAAAACTGGTCACAATTTTCATCCCTTTCCCAGTCTGACTTTCCTTTTGGCCACAAGCCCCTAAACACAAAAGAAAGATACTTAACAATACTAAAAATAAACTCTGTTTTTTCATAAACAACCCCTTAACTATTTAATTAACTGGTAAACATTCTACTCCTAAAAATTTAATCTGTCAAGCTATTTTTAGAAAAAATTTGAAATTTCTTTCACATATAAAAATCTGCTAAGTTCCAATAACTCAACAGATTCTCACTTTATTCTTCTATGGTAGAATGCTTATAACCATAAGTAAAGTAAATAATACTTCCTACTAACAATGCAACTAGGAAAGCAATCCAAGTTTCCATATTATACTGCAACATAAAGGATAAACAAATGATGATTGATAAAATCGGTAACAGAGGTACCAATGGTGTTTTAAATTCTCCAGCTTTGGGCATTCCTTTTTCTTTCCGTAAGCGAATCAGACCATAAGCCAGCATGATCAAGTAGGCCAAGGTACAAATATTTAAGAAGGCTGCGATACTAGCAAGAGGGAACATTCCTGCTGCTACTGCTGAAGCTAGACCGGTCAAGATAGTAGCATTCTTTGGTACCTTGCTAGTCTTTGTTAATTCTTTAAAGGCGGCAGGCATCAATCCGTCACGCGCTAAACTGTAAATCATACGAGATAGGGCATAAGTCATTGAGATACAAACCGTAATCAAGGTTAAGATAGCAACTAATGATACATAGTTGGCTGCCCAACTGATCCCAACGCTACGAAGGGCAAAGGCAACGGCATCGTCGACATTTAGATGGCTATAATGGACCACACCAGTTAAGACAAGCGTCACCAAGGCATAAAGAATGGTTACGATAGAAAGCGATAAGACAATCCCTCTAGGAATATTTTTTTGAGGAGTCTTGACCTCATCTACAGCCATAGAGATGGATTCGAAGCCTAAAAATCCAAAGAACATTAAGGACGCACCAGCCATAATACCAGTACTAGCACCATAGATTTGTCCAAAACCATAAGGAGCAAAATTGCTCCAATTATCAAGCTTGATATGCCAAATTCCCACCAAAATAAAGAGAGCTAAAGCGGAAAATTTCAAAATCACTAGAATAGAATTAAAACGTAATGCTGCTTTAGCATTGAGTAAAACAAGTGAGGTCACCAATACCAAGACAAGAATAGGCAATAAATCAACAAATGTCCCTGCTTGAGGATTAAAGGTACCATTTAAAGCCTGAGGAAGGGCTATCCCATATTGAGAGAGCAAGCCTTTAAAATAAGCTGCCCAACCCGAAGCCACACCAGATATGGCTGTCATGAATTCCATCATGGTTAACCAACCAGCCGACCAAGCTGGGAATTCTCCTAAAATAGCATAGAGATAGCTGTAGGCACCACCTGTAGCGGGTACTCGTGAAGCAAATTCTGCAAAAAAGAGGGCTGATAATCCTACACACAAGGCAGAAATGACGATTGAAATCACTAGGGCTGGACCCGCTAGAGTTGCGGCTGCAGTACCTGTTATTGTAAAGACACCTGTCCCTACCATGGCTCCGATACCCAGCAAAATCAAATCCCATAACTTCAAATGCCTGTGCATCTCCGTTTTATCCAAACTAACATTTTTTGTTCTAAATATATTCATCTTTGACTCCAAAATAAAATGATGATTCTATTTTACCATAAATATAGGATATTTGTGAATATTTATAAAACATTTTCCTAAAAAAATCTGACTACATCTTGTAATCAGATTTTTATCGATTCTATTTCATTTCTTTAAAGGCTGCTTCTGCATCCGAGTTGCTGATAACACCAAATTGAATCTTTCCAATCTTTCCTTGACTATCAATCAAGTATTCTGTAGGAATGCTTCGGATTTGATAAGCTTGGAAGGTTGTTGCTTTTGTGTCATAAAGAACTGGGATATCCTTATAACCTTGATCTTGGAACCATTGTGGGAATTGCTCTACAGTTTTTTCACCTTGAATTCCTGGTGCAATAACACTAAGAATTTCGAAATCGCGATCTGGTTTTGCAGCTAATTCCATCAACTCAGGCATACTTTTTTTACATGGACCACACCATGAAGCCCAAAACTTCAAATAAACCTTTTTACCCTTATAATCAGATAACTTCACTTCTTTGCCATCCATTGATTGCAAGGTAAAATCTGGCGCCTCTTTCCCAACAGCAATTTGTTGTACAGGCGTTTGTTGTTGCTGTTTTGGGGATTGTTGTGGAGCTTGAGTCTTTTTAGTTTCTTCCTCACCACAGGCCATCAATACGACTAATGACAAGAGGCTTAAACCAGCAAACATTATTTTTTTCATCTTTTTCTCCTTTATTCAAAAATTCCAGCTAGAACATTTACTTGTCCTAATAGTAACAAAATTCCCATTAAAATAATAAGGAAACCACCAATTTTCTTTAGTAGCATCATATGACGTTTGATTTTACTAAAACAAGGCATTACTACACCTGAAGCTAGAGCCAAAACCAAGAAAGGAATGGCCATCCCCAGAGTGTAAATAAGAGTATAGATAGCTCCTTGCCAAGCACCATTGCCTCCAGAAGCCGCAAGCGCTAAAACAGAACTTAAAACTGGACCAATACAAGGCGTCCAACCAAAGCTGAAGGTAATACCGAGTAAAAAGGCTGACCAATAACGATTAGCTTCTGATTTCTTAAAAGTAAAGCTTTTTTGAACCTCTAATTTCTTAAAATGAAAAATTTCCATCTGGTGAAGGCCTAAAATGATAATAATTGTTCCCATGGTATAGCGAAACCAATTGGCATAGAGAATATTACCAAAGTAACCAGCACCAAATCCTAAGATAAAGAAAATGAGTGAAATGCCTGCGATAAAGCAAAGAGTTCGAATCAGACCTGACCAGGCAACCTTTCTCCCAAATAAAGAAAAGCTTTTTGCGCTTTCCTGATCATCCAGCAAAATTCCAGTATAAACAGGTAACAGAGGGAATATACAAGGGGAAAAGAAGGACAAGATCCCTGCTAAAAAAACGGAGATTGAAAATACTATCGTTTCCAATAAAGAACCAACTTTCTTAAGATTTCTAATCCTATTTTACTATAATCAATTTCATTTGTATGATTTCTGCTACGCAAATTGAATTAGCCAGTATTTGAAAGATTTGTTCCGGTATTAGTTCATTCAGATTCTGCCCCAAAAATGCCCCAAAACCAAAAGAAAAGCCTGTCACACAAGCTCAAATGCTTGATATAACAGGACTTTCAAAGGCTGATTATTTAACAGCGTCTTTAAGAGCTTTACCAGCTTTGAATGCTGGAACTTTAGAAGCTGCAATTGTGATTTCTTTACCAGTTTGTGGGTTGCGACCTTTACGTGCAGCACGCTCACGAACTTCAAAGTTACCAAAACCGATCAATTGAACTTTTTCACCAGCTGCAAGGTAGTCAGCTACTGCTGCGAATACAGCTTCAACTGCTGCTGCTGAGTCTTTCTTAGTCAATTCTGTAGCTTCTGCTACTTTAGCGATCAAATCTTGTTTGTTTGCCATGTTAATGATTCCTCCAATTTAATTTCTAATTAACAATTATAATCATATCCTAAAATCCCTTTTAGGTCAAGTTAAAAACGCTATTTCTTCCCATTTTATTTATTTTTTTAAGAGTAGTAACGTACTAAAATAGCCCAAGCGTTCTCACCCGTGTGAGTTTGAATAATAGAGCCCGTTTCCAAAACTGAAATTGGCTTTTCAACATAAGCTTGTAAGCTTTCTTTCATCTCTTTAGCCCAATCAGCACTACCAGAATATGAAATTCCAATCTCTGCTACAGAACGTTCAGAGAGCGACGTTATCAACTCATCTAACCATTTTTTAAAAGTTTTAGCTCCACGACCTTTAACGATTGGCTGCAATTCATGGTCTTTCATCTGCATGACAACACGTATATTGAGAAGTGAGCTCAACAATCCAGTTACACGCCCAATTCGTCCACCTTTAACAAGATTTTCCAAAGTCGAAACGCCAATATAGAGTTCTGTGTGTTTTTTTACCTCTTCTATGCGAGTTAAAATTTCCTCCATATCTTTGCCTTCTTGTGCTAACTTCGCAGCCTCAACAACTTGGAATTTCAGGGCTTGGTCAGTGAAGGAACTATCAATAACTGTCACGTCGGCAGTAGATAAACTAGCACCCTGTCGCGCTGCTTCTACAGTACCAGAAAGAGCATGGGACATATGAATAGCAAGAATCTGGCTACCATCCTTGCATAGGTCTTCAAAAACTTCAGCGAAGACACCTACAGGGGGCTGGCTTGTTTTCGGGAGGTTCTTACTTACTTGCATCAACTGAAGAAATTTACCTTCTTCTTTCAAATCCGCATCAGAATAAACAACATTATCAATCATTACAGATAACGGAACAACAGTGATATCTAATTGTTTTACTAGTTCAGGTTCAATAGTAACAGATGAATCGGTTACAATCTTAATTTTTGTCATAGTATCAATCTTTCTATTTTAGGATTCAGATTGGTTTTCTTACTTTTAATTATATCAAAAAAAGATTAAAAATCCTAATGGAGTCAATCAAATTTTCCGTAAAAATTTGATATAATCAACTTATAAGAAAAGAGGTGTCCTATGATTAAAAAAATTTACCCCATTTTTACCATTTTACTAGGTGCTGCTATTTATGCTTTTGGGCTGACTTATTTTGTAGTTCCTCATCATCTCTTTGAAGGAGGGGCAACAGGTATTACCCTTATCACCTTTTATCTTTTTAAAATCCCTGTTTCGCTCATGAACTTGCTGATTAATATTCCTCTTTTCATCCTAGCTTGGAAGATTTTTGGAGCAAAATCTCTCTATTCTAGTTTACTAGGAACCTTAGCCTTGTCCGCCTGGTTGGCTTTTTTTGAGCGTATTCCCCTTCATATTGATCTTCAAGGTGATTTACTGATCACAGCCCTTATAGCTGGGATTCTATTGGGAATTGGGCTCGGAATTATCTTCAATGCTGGTGGGACAACTGGTGGAACTGATATTGTAGCTCGTATTATCAATAAATACACTCATATATCTATGGGAAAACTGCTTTTTATCTTAGATTTTTGTATTCTCATGCTTATTCTCCTAATCTTTAAGGATCTGAGATTAGTTACCTACACGCTCTTATTTGATTTTATCGTTTCTCGTGTTATTGATTTGATCGGCGAAGGTGGCTATGCAGGTAAAGGATTTATGATTATCACAAAACGTCCTGACCAACTTGCTAAGGCGATTAATGATGACCTAGGAAGAGGCGTTACTTTCATCTCAGGTCAAGGTTATTATAGTCGAGAAGATTTAAAAATCATTTACTGTATTGTCGGAAGAAATGAAATTGTGAAAATGAAGGAAATGATTCATCGAATCGATCCTCAAGCCTTTATAACTATTACAGAAGCTCACGAAATCCTTGGAGAAGGATTTACCTTTGAAAAAGAATAAAAAGAGGTAATGTACTGAATTGATTTCTTTTAGAATCTACAATAATAACGTGAAACAATGATAATTTCTCCATCAAAGTAATCCTTTAAATCTTCTGTCGTGAGAGTATCGAATTGACTACTAAAATCAAGAAGATATAATTCCTCTACACCCTCTCGGTTTTACTTTCTTTCACGTTCAGCAGAGTTCAAAATAGGCAAAAACAATTCCGAATGATAAGGCTCTAAAGCAATCTTTAAAGATTCATTAAACATCATAACCACGATAGGCAACAAATCCTTCCTCGTAGCCTTGTTGGTAACACGAAATAATTATTTATCAGATAGTTTGCCAATATCTTTGTGGTTTTTATAGAAATAGTAGTAAATATAAAATAATTATTTCATAATGATATCTATTTCTGTAACAGAAAATCTGAAACATATTTTTTACCTGAAGTGTAACAGTGTAGAAAGTTCATTTTTTTGAAATGATTATAAAGTACAATATATTGAGGTAAGAATTTTAAAGCCAGAAAAACGCATTATATCAGGCACTTAAAAACTTGATACAATGCGTTTATTTAATATGAAAAGATCTACTAGATTCTTTAGAAATGAACTTCCAGTAGCCTTTTCACTTTTTATTAATAAGTCCCTTCTTCACCTTGGCTAGTCAAGATTACCGGACCATCTTTAGTAATGACAAATTGGTGTTCATACTGACATGACAATCCACCGTCAATGGTCTTATGCGCCCAGCCAGTTTTCATATCTGTATCGATTTCCCAGTCACCTGTATTGATCATCGGTTCAATGGTCAAGACCATACCTTCACGAAGACGAAGTCCACGACCTGCAATACCATAGTTGGGAACCATTGGCTCTTCGTGCATAGTTGGGCCAACACCATGACCAACCAAATCTCGCACTACACCGTATCCACGACTTTCAGCGTATTCTTGAATAGCCGCACCGATATCACCGATACGATTTCCAACAACAGCCTGCTCAATCCCCTTATACATGGCCTCTTTAGTTACATCCATCAAGTTTTTCACTTTTTCGGACGGTGTACCAACAGCATAAGCCCAACAAGAGTCTGCTAGGCCACCAGAATAGCTCTGAGTGTATTTTTTCATTTGCTCCACATTGTTGAAATTTAATTTTGAGACATTCAGGTCAGATTTAGCAATGGGACCTCCCAAAACCATGTCAACTTTGAGCAAATCACCATCTTTCAAGATATAGTGACGAGGGAAAGCGTGAGCTACTTCATCGTTAAGAGAGCAACAGGTAGCATAAGGATAGTCCATCATGGCACCGTCAACTCCAATCTGAAGCGGAAGGAAATTTTCTTCCTTACAACGACGGCGAACGTATTCTTCAACTTCCCACATATCTACGCCAGGCTTAATCAAATCACGTAAGCCAATATGAATACTTGCTAGAAAATCTCCAGCCTTGTCCATAGCTTCGATTTCACGAGCTGATTTTAATGTTATCATTATTTCTCCTAGTTTCTAATTAATTTTAACAGTCACATTTGCTTTTGAAACAATCTGATGACCGTGATAAATATCGTAGTCAATAATAGCTGATCGTCTAGTATGATGGATAATACGTGCCTGAATGCGCAGTATATCATCTATCTGAACAGCCTGCAAAAAGTAGATCAGCATTTGTTCGATGATGAGATTGCGACCACTATTCACAACTAAATCTTGGGTCATATGAGTCAGTATCTCTGCCAATACACCATTAGCCAAAACACCGTTCTTCTCTAGCATAAAGGGTTCCACTGTAATCACTACTTCATCATGGTGATAAGAAAGTTTTTGACCAATCTGTTCAGAAAAAGTAGGTAGAGCAGAAACTTGGGAACGACTCATCTTCTCCATGACATCTCGTCTTGTTACAACCCCAAGCAAGGTTTGATTATTTCGAACAACCGGTACCATTTCAAAGTCTTCAGCAATCATCCGTTGACTCACATTGGCAATATTTGTCGATAATCCAACCAAAAATAGACTACGAGACATGACTTTATCAATTGTGGTACTTGGTGACTTATCACCCGCATCTCTCATAGTAACAACCCCAACAACGACCTGATGTTGATTGATAACAGGGAAACGGCTGCTACGATTCTTACGTACCAAATCCAAATAATCTTTAACAGTGTCTGTCTCTCTCAGAAAACCATATTCATGACTCGGACGGTAAAGTTTCTCAACTGTCAGAATATCAGTCTTGATTTGGACATTTGATAAGGCTTTATTGATCATGGTCGCGACAGTGAAAGTGTCATGTTTGCTTCTTAAAACAGGAATTCCTTTTTGATTGGCCAGTTTAAGCACGTCATCATGAACATGAAATCCTCCTGTCACAAGAACAGCATTTTCATTTTCAAGTGCTAACAGTTGGATACGAGTACGGTCTCCGACAATCAAGAGTCCCCCATCATGAAGGTAGGACAGGATATTTTGTTCAGTCATGGCACCGATAGAGAACTTACTAAATTCTCTATCTAAACCTTCTTGACCAGACAGAACCTCAGAAGAAGTCACTTCAGCAATTTCAGCAAAAGTTAATCTCTCTATAGCAACTTTCTGAGATTTGACACGGATAGTACCACTTCTTGGACGAGTCTCTACAATTCCACGATTTTCAGCTTCTTTAATAGCCCGATAAGCCGTTCCATCACTGACTCCCAGATGATTGGAAATGCTACGAACACTGACCCTTTTACCGACAGGTAATTCCTCCAAATAGCTTAGAATTTCCTGATGCTTACTCATTGAATTCTCCTTTTACATACCGAAATTCAAGATAATCCCGCATTTTTCTTGTGTAGCGATCACTTCCCTTAAACTGACGAATCAAACGGAATCCAGACTTAAGAGCAACTCTTTGGCTAGCTTCATTTTCAAGGTGGGTAATAATGGATAATTGTTTTAAGCCTAATTCCTCAAAAGAAAGCTGACAAATTTTTCTAACAACCTCTGTCATAAATCCTTGCGACCAAGCATCTTTTCTCAAAAAATAGCCAAGCTCAGCTTCTTTTTTGATTTCATCTAACTTCTCAAATTTAATAGAACCAATCATTTGTTGATTTTTCTGGTCACAAATTGCCCACACTCCCAAAGGGGACTTCATAAAGTAATTCGCTAATGCATATTGACTTTCTTCCAGACTTGCCTGAGTTGGGAAAATAAATTGAAGATTTTCTGGATTTGAAGCTATCTCGTGGAAGTCCTGACTATCACTAAAAAAGAAAGGACGCAAATACAAGCGATCCGTTTCAAAAAAAGAAAACATTGCTAATTTGGTCCAAATATTCATAAACACCTCTACGGTTTATTCTTCAACAAGTGTAATATCCGCTCCTAGATTACGTAATTTTTCAATAATATCTGAATATCCACGTAAAATGAACTCAATGTTTGTAATTTCAGTTTTGCCTTCAGCCATTAAACCAGCAATGACAAGTGCGGCCCCAGCTCTCAGGTCAGTTGCTTTTACATTTGCACCACGTAAACTACGTCCTCCGGTATATAAAATGTAGTTGTTTGTAGTCGTAATATCTGCATCCATCTTTGCTAGTTCAAAAACATGGTTTACTCGTTTTTCATAAATGGTATCAATAATGGTACCACGCCCCTCTGCTGTTAACAAGAGAGGAGTAATTGGTTGTTGCAAGTCAGTAGCAAAACCAGGATAAGGAGCTGTCTTAATATTGATTGCTTTCAAATTAGACTGTTCTTCGACAAAAATACTGTCTTCAGATACAGTCATTCTCACTCCCATTTCTTCCAACTTAGCGATGAACCCTTCTAAGTGTTCATAAAGAACATTATTAATACGAATTCCCTTACCAACTGCAGCAGCTAAGGAAATGTATGTTCCCGCTTCAATACGGTCTGGAATCACCTGATGACGGGTTCCGTGTAATCTTTCAACACCATCAATAATGATAATATTAGTTCCTGCCCCACGGATATGGGCACCCATATTATTCAAGAGAGTTGCAACATCAATAATCTCAGGCTCACGGGCTGCATTTTCAATAATAGTACGCCCATTTGCTTTAACCGCAGCAATCATCGTATTAATCGTCGCACCGACACTAACCGTATCCATGTAAATACTTGCACCATGAAGTCCCACATATTTAGCAGATAACTTCATGTTATCTCCCTCGTAGCTAACAGTAGCTCCCATTGCTTCAAAAGCCTTAAGGTGTAAGTCAATAGGACGTGGTCCCAAATCGCATCCTCCAGGTAAACCAACTGTAGCTTCACCAAAGCGACCTAAAAGACTTCCATAAAAATAATAAGATGCACGAAGACTATTGATTTTCCCATAAGGCATTGGAATATTTTGAACACCTCGTGGATCAATCTCTAACACATCGTCATAACGCTTAACGGTAGCACCCATTAACTCCATGATTTCGACAAGACTAGCAACATCGGAAATATCTGGAACACAATCCAAAGTCACCACATCATCAGCCAAAATAATAGCTGGAATTAAGGCCACAACGCTATTTTTAGCACCGCTAATAGTGATTTCACCTTGCAAGGGCAATCCACCATTGATAACAATTTTTCTCATTCTAAATTTTTTATGCTCTTTCAAAATTTCTAAAAAGGTCCTACATTAAAGTATATCATAAATCCACCCTTTTTTCCATCATTTTCAATTATATTAGCAGAATCGTATTTTTTGGTAAATGAACTGTCTTGAAATGTTTTGCCCCTTTTTTGTCCCCTAAATACAAAAATAGCCCTTCGGAAAAAATCCGAGGGGCTAGAAACGTTGTTAAATCAACGGCCGAACTTTTGAATTTCAAGGTTCGGGATAAAATAGTTCACTGAACTATTTTATTTTTTAAGGTTGTAGAATGATTTCAATCCACGGTATTCAGCTACTTCACCAAGTTGATCTTCGATGCGAAGCAATTGGTTGTATTTAGCGATACGGTCTGTACGTGAAAGTGAACCAGTCTTGATTTGGCCTGCGTTAGTTGCAACTGCGATGTCAGCGATTGTTGAATCTTCAGTTTCACCTGAACGGTGTGATACAACGGCAGTGTAACCAGCTTCTTTCGCCATTTCGATAGCGTCGAATGTTTCAGTAAGAGTACCGATCTGGTTAACTTTGATAAGAATTGAGTTAGCAGCACCTTCTGCAATACCTTTTTCAAGGTAAGAAGTGTTTGTTACGAAGAAGTCGTCACCAACCAATTGAACTTTACCACCAAGACGTTCAGTAAGAGCTTTCCAACCGTCCCAGTCATTTTCATCCATACCATCTTCGATAGTGATGATTGGGTATTTGTTTACCAATTCTTCAAGGTAGTCGATTTGTTCTGCAGCAGTACGTACAGCTGCTCCTTCACCTTCAAATTTAGTGTAGTCGTAAACTTTACGTTCTTTATCGTAGAATTCTGATGAAGCACAGTCAAATCCGATAAATACGTCTTTACCAGGAACATATCCAGCAGCTTCGATCGCAGCAAGGATAGTTTCAACTCCGTCTTCAGTTCCTTCAAAACGAGGAGCAAATCCACCTTCGTCACCTACGGCTGTTTCCAAACCACGAGATTTAAGGATTTTCTTAAGAGCATGGAAGATTTCAGCACCCCAACGAAGAGCTTCTTTGAATGATGGCGCACCAGCAGGTACGATCATGAATTCTTGGAAAGCGATTGGAGCGTCAGAGTGAGAACCACCGTTGATGATGTTCATCATTGGAGTTGGAAGAACTTTAGTGTTGAATCCACCAAGGTAGCTGTAAAGTGGGATTTCAAGGTAGTCAGCAGCAGCACGAGCTACAGCGATAGACACACCAAGGATTGCGTTTGCACCCAATTTACCTTTGTTAGGAGTACCGTCAAGAGCGATCATAGCACGGTCGATAGCTTGTTGATCACGTACATCGTAGCCAATGATAGCTTCAGCAATGATGTTGTTTACGTTGTCAACAGCTTTTTGTGTACCAAGACCACCGTAACGAGATTTGTCACCGTCGCGAAGTTCAACTGCTTCGTGTTCACCAGTAGAAGCTCCTGATGGAACCATACCACGTCCGAAAGCACCTGATTCAGTGTAAACTTCTACTTCAAGTGTTGGGTTACCGCGTGAGTCTAGGACTTCGCGAGCGTAAACATCAGTAATAATTGACATTTTTTACTCTCCTTATGAGTTAAATTTTTTACACCTCTATAATACCTTAAAACCCCTCCTTTTTCAAGAAAAAACGTTATCTTTGTGCAAATTTTCCTTAACTTTATAAAGTAATCGCTTTCTTTTGTCTGTTTTATTCTAACTTTTATGATATACTGTTTTCATGACAGATTTATCAAAACAATTACTTGAAAAAGCTCATGGTGGAGCAAAATTAAATCCAGATGAGCAAAGACGCTATCTTGGTACCTTCGAGGAAAGAGTTCTTGGATATGCAGATATTGACACAGCAAATAGCCCTCAGTTAGAAAAAGGCTTTTTATCCATTTTAGAAACCCTTCAGGAAAAAGCAAAGCCACTATTTGTGAAGATTTCACCGACTATTGAATTTGACAAGCAAGTTTTCTACTTAAAAGAAGCAAAAGAAACTGATAGTCAAGCTACAATAGTATCTGAAGAGCACGCTTCTTCTCCTTTTGGCCTGATTATTCATAGCAATGCACCAGTTCAAGTAGAAGAAAAGGACCTTCGACTTGCTTTTGCAAAACTTTGGGAAGTTAAAAAGGAAGAACCAGCCAAAACATCCTTATGGAAGAAATGGTTTGGCTAAATATTGCGCATACTTAATAAACGCCCAATATTGGCAGCCGTGTGCTCCAAATAGAAACTGGCATTTTTCAGACTATCTTCTAAAGGTTCACTTTTCTCCAAAATAGAAAAAGCCGCTTGGATATTCTCAAATGGTAAAGGTGGTAAATCGTCAGCAAGACTACCACAAATAGCAATGACAGGAACTCCGACAGGGGTTCTTTTTGCAACACCAATAGGCGCTTTACCTGATAAGCTTTGACGATCTAGCCTTCCTTCTCCTACAACAACCAAGTCAGCATGTGAAACTTTCTTATCAAAGTTGATTAGGTTCAAGCAGGTATCAATTCCCGACACGATATTTGCCTGAGCAAAGGCACACAAACCTCCAGCAATGCCTCCACCAGCTCCTGCTCCTTTTATTTCCAATATTGCAGGTGAGATTTTTTCATAAAAATCTTGTATTGCCTGATCTACGACTGCAAACATAGTAGGATGTAAACCTTTTTGTTTGCCAAAAGTGTAAGTCGCACCTTGAGGACCACATAAGGGACTCGCGACATCTGCTAAAATACGAATTTGCAAATCTTCAGGAATTTCATAGCGATTTTCTATTGAAACAGAAGCTAATTTTAGTAAGGATTGACCGCATGCAGGCAAGACATTTCCATCCTTATCATAAAATTGATAACCCAATCCAGCAGCTATCCCAATTCCTCCGTCATTACTGGCCGTGCCACCAACGCCGATATAGATTTCTGTAATCCCTTTAGCAATGAGATGACGAATCAACTCTCCAATACCACAAGTTTGGATTTGAAGTGGATGTCGTTTCTCTATTGGAATTTTTCCAAGGCCAACTAAATCAGCAACTTCAAATAGTGCCAGTCCCCCTTTTTGAAAATAGCGCATGGCTTCTTTTTGGCCAAAAGGGCCTGTCACTTGGATCCATTTTTCTTCAAGGTCAAGAGAATGTCGAATAGCATCTACAGTACCTTCTCCCCCATCACCAATAGGGCAGAGGAGACATTCTACATCTGCTATTGATTGTTGGAAGCCTCTTTTTATTGCTTCAGCTACCTGATCAGCGGTCAAGCTTTCCTTAAATGAATCTGGTGCAATTACAATCTTCATATTTTCCCTCATTCTAAAAAGCCAATCAAAGGAAGAACTTCTAAAAAATCCCTCTTGTCAACATGATATTGTATTTCTTTTTTGAGTACCTCTTTGGCACAAAAAGCAATTCCCAGTCCTGCTGACTTCAACATTAATAAGTCATTAGCCCCATCACCGATTGCAACCGTTCTATCTCTAGGAAG
The DNA here is from genome assembly GCF_047460035.1 of Streptococcus mitis. Classification (GTDB taxonomy): domain Bacteria; phylum Bacillota; class Bacilli; order Lactobacillales; family Streptococcaceae; genus Streptococcus; species Streptococcus mitis_DW. The sequence continues at coordinate 94,724 of NZ_JASHHB010000002.1, forward strand.
TTGCAGTTCCTTTCTCCATTGTTCCAGAGTCTCTTTTTTAACCTCGGGACTGATAATTTGTCCAACTAATTTTCCTGTTAGAAGACCGTCTTTGACTTCAAGTTGGTTGGCAGAAAAATAGGCAATTCCAAGAGATTTTGCTAATCTCTCAACTATTGGAGTAAATCCACCGGACACCAGACCAACTAGGATTCCATTCTTTTGGAGAATGGAAATGAATTCCTGGGCATTTGGAGATAGATGAATAGAGTTGAAGACTGTATCAAAGACCGAAACAGGAAGACCTTCCAACAAGGAAACTCTTTTTCTTAAACTGCTTTCAAAGTCTAACTCTCCTCGCATTGCCCGACTTGTAATCTGCGAAATTTCCTCCTCACGACCTGCCTCTCTACCCAAAAGATCAATCACTTCTTCTAGGATTAAGGTTCCATCAACATCCATAACACACAAACCTTTTACTTTAGACATCAGTTCTCCTCTCTAAATAGCCCAAAAAATAGCCCAAAAACAGCCCAAAAATCGTATGAAGTCATCATACGATTTTATCTATTAATTAACTAAACTATGGTACAAGTCAAGGTATGACTTGCAGGCTGTATCCCATGAGAAATCACACTCCATAGCTTGTTTTTGTAGATTTCTCCAAACATCAGGATGGTTTCTATACAAGTCCAAAGCTGTTTGGAAAGTCCAATTCAACCAGTAAGGAGATAGATTGTCAAAGCTAAAGCCAGTACCGCTTCCCTCGATTGGATTGAAAGCGCGAACGGTATCTCGCAAGCCACCAACTTCATGGACCAATGGCAAGGTTCCATAACGCATAGCCATCATTTGAGACAAACCACACGGTTCAAAACGACTTGGCATGAGGAAGAGGTCACAGGCAGCGTAGATTTCTTGAGCTAGTTTGACATCAAAAGTGATATTTGCTGATAGCTTGTCTGGGTAAATCTGAGCAAACCATGAGAAAGCTCCTTCAAAGGCTGGATCACCAGTTCCCAAAAGAACTATCTGAACATCATTTTGCAAGATATGGTGAAGACTTTCGACCACCACATCAAAACCTTTTTGACGTGTCAAACGAGAAACAATTCCCACCAGTGGAACATCAGCCCTAACGGGTAAGCCAACTCTTTCTTGCAATTTTGCCTTATTCTGGGCTTTACCAGACAAATCTTCCTGATTAAAATGATAGTCTAAAAGAGCATCCGTCTGAGGATTATAAAGATCAGCATCAATCCCATTCACGATACCAGACACCTTGCCAGACTCCATTCGAAGAATTTGATCCAAGTTACATCCGAACTGACTGGTCATAATTTCATGAGCATAACTAGGTGAAACGGTTGAAACACGATCCGCATAGAGAATACCTGCCTTCATCCAGTTCAGACAGTTGTTCCATCGAAGGGTGCCATCAGCATAACGCTCAAAGCCAACTCCAAACAAATCCCATAACATTCCTTCTGAAAATTGTCCTTGGAATTCCAAATTATGAATGGTTAAAACAGTTTTTATTCCTTGATAGGCTTGAATCCAACGGTATTTTTCCTTCAACAAGAAAGGAATCATAGCTGTATGGTAGTCATGAACATGGAGAAGATCAGGAATAAAGTCAATCCTTTCCATAGCCTCAATGGCAGCTAGTTGGAAGAAAGCAAAGCGTTCACCGTCATCAAAATCACCGTAAACATGACCACGGAAAAAATAATATTGGTTGTCAATAAAGTAGAAGGTTACACCATTTAAGACTGTTTTCTTAATCCCACAGTACTGTCTGCGCCAACCAACACTCACCTCAAAATGAAGCACATCTTCAATCTGATTTCCAAATTTAGCCTCTACCATATCATAGTAGGGGAGAATTACTGCAACTTCATGTCCCGCTTTTACCAGTGATTTGGGAAGAGCACCAATGACGTCTCCCAAACCACCTGTTTTTGAAAAGGGTGCACCCTCAGCTGCTACAAATAAAATTTTCATGAATGAATATCCTCTGTTACTTTAGCACCTTTCTTAACGACGACTGGATGTTCTGCAGTTCCACGGATCACAACTCCATCCGCAACTTCAACACCCTTGTCCAAGATAGCATATTCTACCTGAGCACCTTCTCCAATAACAACACGAGGGAATAAGATGCTATCTTTAACCAAGCTATCCTTATGGACATGAATATTACGTGATAAAACAGAATTAGCCACTTGACCTTCAATAATACTACCAGAGGCAAACTGAGAAGTGCTTACCTTAGATGTATTAGCATAATAAGTTGGCTCTTCGTTTTTGACCTTTGTATAAATCTTTTGATTTGGTGAGAAGAGAGAGTAGAATTTTTGTGATTCAAGCATATCTTTGTTAGCTTTGTAATAAGACTCTACAGAATGAATATTTGCTAGATAACCTGTGTACTCGTAGGCAAAAGCCCCTTCTTTTGCAGCCAAATCCCGTAAAACATAGCGCAACTTCTCTGGATGTTCTTTTTTAGCTTCTTCTTCCAAGCGTTCTATCAACCAAGGTGTATCAACGACAAAGATATCTGTAGACATGTTATAGATTTGATCTGGTAACTTGCTATCAAAGAGTTTATGAGAACGAACATGGTCTGTTTCATCCACTTCCAAGATTGCGTTTACTTCTGAAATGTCTTTCTTAGCTAGTTTTTTATAAACTACAGTGATAGACCCTTTTGTTGTACTATGTAGATGGAAAACTTGGTTCAAATCAATGTTAATCAAAACATCACAGTTGAGGGCAACTGTTTGGTTTGAGCCAGAACGTTTCAAGTAAGTAAGAAGTTGTTGGTAGTATTCTTTTCCAACTGTACTACTTTCCACACGAGTATTGTAAATACCTAGATAATAGTGGCTAAGAAGAGTTGACAAGCCCCACTCACGTCCTGAACGGATATGGTCAAAGACTGAGCTAATATTATCTTGTTGGAAAATACCAAAGATACTACGGACACCTGCATTAGCAAGACTTGAGAGCGGGAAGTCGATCAAACGATATTTCCCACCAAATGGCAAACTAGCTACTGGACGGTGGTCGGTCAATGTTGACATATCATGAAAACCAACTGTGTTTCCTAAAATGGCAGAATATTTATCAATCTTCATCTGTTGCTACCCCCACTACTTCATCATATCCTACAACCTGTACTTCTTCTGTTCCATCAATTTCGACACCATCAGAAATAACTGCACCTTCACCAATAATGGCACGTTTAATTTTAGCTCCCTGACCAACAATTGCACCACTCATGATAACTGAATCTACTACTTCTGCCCCTTCGCGAACTTGCGCACCTGTTGAGAGGATAGAATGTTTAACAGTTCCATCTACGAAACAGCCATCAACAACCAAGGAATCTTCCACGTGAGCATTTGCCCCAAGGAAGTTTGGTGGTGAAATCAAGTTTCTTGAGTAAATCTTCCATTGACGGTTACGGCTATCCAAGGCATTTTCTGGTGAAATATATTCCATGTTAGCTTCCCAAAGTGACTCAATAGTACCAACATCTTTCCAGTAGCCATTAAACTCATATGCATAGACACTTTCACCTGACTCAAGGTAATTTGGAATGACATTCTTACCGAAGTCTGACATATCGACATTGCTCTTTTCAGCAGTAACAAGCATATTGCGCAGACGTTGCCAATCAAAAATGTAAATTCCCATAGAAGCTTTTGTAGATTTAGGTTGAGCTGGTTTTTCTTCAAATTCAACAATGCGGTTATTGGCATCTGTGTTCATAATACCAAAACGACTAGCTTCTTTAAGAGGGACGTCTAAAACCGCTACTGTCAAGCTGGCATTATTATCTTTGTGAGACTGGAGCATATCATCATAATCCATTTTGTAGATATGGTCCCCAGATAGAATCAAGACATACTCAGGATTGACACTGTCGATATAATCAATATTTTGGTAAATAGCGTGGCTAGTCCCCTCAAACCAACGATTTCCTTCACTTGCAGAATAAGGTTGAAGAATAGAGACACCAGAATTGATACCGTCTAGTCCCCAGCTTGAACCATTACCAATATGGTTGTTGAGAGCAAGTGGTTGGTACTGTGTAATGACTCCAACATTGTTGATGCCTGAGTTGGCACAGTTTGAAAGAGCAAAGTCAATGATACGGTAGCGCCCACCAAATTGCACAGCTGGTTTTGCAATGCTTTGAGTGAGTTTACCGAGACGAGTTCCTTGCCCACCAGCAAGAATCAAAGCTAACATTTCATTCTTCATTTTCTACTCCTTTTTGGTTTTTACTTGTGACGGTTTTAGTAGGTTTCAAGCGGCGTTTGATTTTCCAAACACTTGCTCCCATAGCCGGTAGGGTAAAGGTCAAGGTCTGCTCATAATCTTTCCATAGTCCTTCTTGCGTTTGCACAGTTTGATTATGTTCTTTCCAAACGCCTCCCCACTCTTCTAACTCAGTATTCCAAACTTCTTCGTAAATCCCTGCAACAGGAAGTCCGATTGTAAAATCTTTTCGTTCAACAGGTGCCATATTAAAGATACAGACTAACATATCATCCTTCTTACCCTTACGGATGAAGGAAAGAACACTCTGGTCTCTATTATCCGCATCGATGATTTCAATTCCATCATAGCTGGTATCAATTTCCCACAGACAGCGGTGGTCTTTGTAAAACTGGTTTAGCTGAGAAGTGAAATACTTCATCTTAGCATTCATTGGATCTTCTAGGTTAGACCATTCCAACTGTTCTTCAGATTTCCATTCTAGGAATTGCCCATATTCACTACCCATGAAGAGCAATTTCTTACCAGGGTGACAAATTTGGTAAGTGTAGAGATTACGCAAGCCTGCGAATTGATTATAACGATCTCCCCACATCTTGTGCATCATACTCTTCTTGCCATGAACCACTTCGTCATGTGAGAATGGTAGGAGATAATTCTCCTTGAAGACATACATAAAACTGAAAGTCACTAAATTAAAGTCATACTTACGGTAAATTGGGTCTTCTTCGTAGAATCGTAGGATATCATTCATCCAACCCATATTCCATTTGTAGTCAAAGCCAAGACCATCTGAATCCTTGGTGTCAGTAATCTGAGTAGCTGATGAACTTTCCTCAGCTATCATCATAACGTCTGGATGAGCTTGTTTAATGACATCATTCAAACGTTTTAAGAAATAATAGCCTTCGTAGTTGAGATTGCCCCCATCTTTATTAGGCGTCCATGGGGCATCATCGTAATCTAGATAGAGTATATTGCTCACTGCATCCACACGAATACCGTCCAAATGGTAAAAGTCAATCCAAAACTTAATACTAGAAATCAAGAAGGACTGGACTTCATTCTTTCCAAGGTCAAAATTGAGTGCGCCCCAACCGTAGTTATGAGCCTTATTATGGTCTTGATATTCAAAAGTCGGTGTTCCATCATAATAGGCCAAGGCATCATCATTAATAGTGAAGTGACCAGGTACCCAGTCCACAATAACCCCAATATTGTTTAAGTGACACTCCTCAACAAAATCTTGAAATTCCTCAGGGCGACCATAGGCATGCTCTAAAGCAAAGTAACCCATAAGCTGGTAACCCCAACTCAATCCAAGAGGATGAGACATCAAGGGCATAAACTCAATGTGAGTATAGTTCATCTCGACCAAGTAAGGAATGAGTTCATCTTTCAATTGAGCAAAACTAAAAGGACTACCATCAGGATTTCTCTTCCAAGAGCCAGCATGAGCTTCGTAAATATTGACGGGACGCTCTTCAAAGCTCAAGCGTTTTCTACGAGCTAACCAAAGTCCATCTTTCCATTTTTTCTCTGGAATTTCTGTTAAAATAGCCCCAGTACCAGGTCGTGCCTCATACCGTACAGCCAAAGGATCAATCTTCATAAGCTGATGACCATTTGCACGTGTGATATGATACTTATAAATTTGGCCTTCGTAAGCAAGACTGGTAAAGACTTCCCAGACTCCAAATTCGTTCCGTTCCATTGGAATTTGATTTTCAATCCAATTGGTGAAATCCCCTACCAAGTGTACAGCCTGAGCATTAGGTGCCCACACACGAAAAGTGTAGCCATACTCACCATTTTTTTCTTCCCTATGAGCTCCCAGATAGTGCTGGAGGTGAAAATTTTCACCTGTCATAAAGGTTTTTAAAGCATTATTCTTATCCATACACCCTCCTAATTCTGTAAGCGTTTTCTATAGATTTATTATACTACCTTTTTAGGGAAGATTCAAGTAAATTACGGAATTTGCAAAAAAATCTTTTGAAAGTCTTCAACAAATTCACTGATGTGTTCACTTGTAAATCAAGAAATTTTCAGAAACGCTTTGAAAACGAATTGTTTTTTAATAATACTATCACAAAGTTCGTTATTTAGCTAACAAAAAATATAATTTTAAGTAAAAAAATAAATCAGGAAACGAATCTCCTGATTTTACATTTCATTTCACATCAAAAACAATGGATTTGACATTTGTCATCGCTTCAATACTATATTTAATTCCTTGCACTCCAGCGCCAGAACCTTTGACACCAAGGAATGGGAAATTATCTGGACCACGCTGGGTTTTATTATTTATATGAACTGTACCCACTTCAAGTTTTTCAGCAATTTCAAATGCTTTTTTGAAATCATTTGTAAAGACTGAGGATTGAAGGCCGAATTCAGATTCGTTGGCAAAGGCAATGGCTTCCTCTACACTAGCCACACGGATAATTGGTAAAACAGGACCAAATGGCTCTTCCCATGCCACTTTCATATCTTTTGTAACTTGGTCAAAAAGCACTGGCCATAGAAGATTGCCTTCGCGTTTGATTGGTGTAAGAGCCTGAGCACCTTTTTCTTGTGCATCATCAATCAAGCCCCAAATAAAGTCTGCTGAAGCATTGTCGATAACTGGTGTGATATCAGCATTGTCGAATGGATCGCCAACTGTTAATTTAGTAACCTCTGCTTGAAGCAAAGCAGCTAGTGTATCTGCTACACTTTCGATAACAATAACACGTTTAATGGCTGTGCAACGTTGACCTGAATAGCTAAAGGCACCCGCAACAATTTGCTTGGCAGCATGTTCCAAATCTGCATCTTCTAGTACTAAGGCTGCATCTTTCCCACCAAGCTCCAACATGATTGGACGCATACCAGCTAAACGACCAATACGTTCTCCGATAGGAGTTGAACCTGTAAAGTTGATGAAGTTGACTTCTTTGTGTTCAATGATATAATCCCCAATTTCTGAACCACGACCCGTAATGGTATTGAAAACACCAGCCGGAATCCCTGCTTCTTCAAACGCTTTAGCCAACAAGAGCCCAGAAATAGAACCTTGTGTTGGTGGCTTAAACATGACTACATTCCCTGCAATCAAGGCAGGTGCAATTTTAGAAGCAGATAAATTAACTGGATAATTAAAGGGAGCGATAGCCAGCACGACACCAACTGGCTCGCGACGAACAACGGCCAATTTATTTTTACTTGCTGCTTCAAAACCGCCACCTTCCATTGCTTGTCCAGTGATACGGAGACCTTCCTCAGCAGCATAGCGAATCAAGTCTGCGGTACGCACCACTTCTCCAATAGCTGCTTTAATTCCCTTTGCCACTTCTTTGGCAAGTATAGTACCAATTTCTTCCTTATCACGTTCTAAAATAGCTGCTGTTTTGTGCAAATAAGCCGCACGTTCAACTGCTGATAAAGCTCGCCAAGCTGGCAGGGCTGCACGCGCAGCTTTCATAGCCTCATCTACTTCTGCCTGAGTCATAGCTGGAACAGTCCCTAATTCTTCTTGGTTTATTGGTGAATAAATCGTAATTTCTTTTTCAGCTGATTTCCATTTTCCATTTACTAAATTCTGATATCTTGTCAAATTCTCGTCCTCCTGAAAATGATTAAGATATATTTTACCAAATTTTCAGAAAATTACAACCCTTTTTGCAATTTTTTGAGATTATTTTCACAAGCTTGGTTTTTCAAACTATTTGAAACTTGATTCTAATCTTCATTGAAAACTTATAAATGATAAAAAGGATTAGACAATCTAACCCTTTTTAGTTTATGCATTTAAGAGAGTACTTTTAGCACTGCGACACTAGTATCATCAATGACATTTTCTTGTTTCGAACGACTATTGGTCACAAGCATTTCTAGATTTCCTGCATTTTCAAAGTATAAGGAAGTTCCCTTGGCATTGAATACTACCAATAGATGTTCTGGCCCCCCGTGAATCTCGTAAACAATCCATCCGCTATTTTCTGCAGCTGTGTGAACAAAGACATGACGGTAAACTTCTTCGTATGTAGGATAAGAAAAGGCGCTAGTCTGTGTTTTCAGTCGAATAATTTGACGGACAAAGTCAATGCTTTCTTGTCTTTCATTGATTAAATCCCAGTTTATCTGGTTGACACTGTCAGGAGCCTTGTAACTATTCATAGCACGTTCTCGGTCTGCCGAAGTGAGTTGTCCATGTTCACCCGTCGGAATTAATTTGGTTCGACCAAATTCTTGGCCAATTTCCATAAAGGACATTCCTTGCATGAGAAGGTTCATTGCTGTCGCCGTCTCAACCTTGCGCATAATCTGGTCTGAACTTTGATCAGGATGAAGAGTCGCCAACAAATCATGAAGATTGTAATTGTCATGGGCTTCAACATAGTTGAGAACCTGGTTTGGACTGAGATAAGAACCCAATTCTCGGCTACCAAGAATGGCCTTGGCAATGATTGGTTCAGTGGCTGCACCACTTACAAATCCTGACTTGATTGCACCATAAACTTCTCCTCCTTTGACCGCATCACGCTGATTATCATTGAAGAATCCGATATTTGGCATTTGGTAGGCATTATCCTTCTTGGCCTTATCATAAGTTGCAAGACCTGTTCCCATATCCCAGCCTTCTCCATAAGTGATAATACGGGGATCAACCTCATCTAGCGCCCAACGAATCGCTTGCATGGTTTTGACATCATGAATACCCATCAAGTCAAAACGGAAGCCGTCAATATTGTATTCCTGTACCCAGTATAGAAGAGAATCAATCATGTACTTGCGGAACATTTCGTGTTCACTGGCTGTTTCATTTCCAACACCTGTTCCATTCTGGAAGGTACCGTCTGGATTCATACGATAGTAGTAATCAGGGACAGTTGTTTGGAAAGGTGCATCAACCGTTGAAAAGGTGTGATTATAAACCACGTCCATAATGACACCAATCCCCGCATCGTGATAGGCTTGAACCATGGTCTTCAAATCACGAATGACCTGCCCTGGATCATCTGGATTACTAGAAAAACTTGGTTCTGGTGCATTGTAGTTTTGAGGGTCATAACCCCAGTTATAGGTTACATTTCCATCCTCATCGTATTCCTTATGGCGATCAAAGATAGGCTGGAGTTGAACATAGTTGCAGCCAAGTTCTTTGATATAGTCAAAGGCGGTTGCTTGTCCGAATTGGTTTACAGTTCCAGTCTGGGCAGCACCAAGGAAGGTTCCACGGAGATGCTCTGCAACTCCAGAGGTCGGAGATTTGGTTAAATCTCGGATATGCATTTCACAGATAACTGCTTTACATGGATTTTCCAAACGCCAAGGCGCTTCTGTTCCATGTTTGACCACAAATCCTTCTACTTGTCTGTCTTGATGAGAAAGAATTACGGAACGTTTGCCGTCAGGACTTGTGGCAATCGTGTAAGGATCTCTCGTCACAGTCTGGTGGTGAGGAAAGTCAATCTGATACTGATAAGCCTTGCCAGCAAGATTTTCATCTAAGTCTAGACTCCAAACACCAATGGTATTGTACTTATGACTGTATGAATAGCTATTACCACGCTCTAGATTAAAGGTTTTCCAAATCGGAGCGTCGTTGCTGGTATTTTCGTAGACAACCACCTGTACAGCAGTAGCCGTAGGAGCCCAAAGTTTAAAGCTAGTCTGATAATCTGAAAGACTGTAACCTAGTTCTCCTTGGTAGCCCCAGTGGTGATCAAAACTAGCGCTATGTATTGCTCTATCAAAAGCAAATGGATTTTGATCTTTGTAGTAAGGACTAGCAATGGCTGGGTTTTCAGAATAATAAACAGTCTCGTCGCCCTCTAAAATCCAAACTTCTGTCAGAAGCGGATAGTAGTTATAACGCACGGAATATTCCTTAACTGTCCCATCAATCTCGACAGAAAACTTCAGGTTTTCTAACTTTTCTTGACTTGTAACTGTGAAGGAGAACTTTGCTCCAAAAAAGTTATTTTCATAATACAATTTTTCAACATTGTCCGCCTGTTTTCTACTAAATGAACAGGCTGCATAATCCCCGTTTTTTCGATGAAAATGGATGACTACAGGGTAATTTAACATTTCTTTTCCTAATTTCTAATTTTAATTTAATTTTTTATGTGGTGCTGATAGATTCAGCGATTTAATTTCTGACTCAAGATAGACTCAATCCATGTCAAAACACTTCAGGAGAGATAGTTTCAGACTATCTAACACCTATCCTTCTACTATTCTTTACAAACTTTCGAGCCAAGCTTCGTCTCGAACCTCAATACCAAGTTCTTGTGCCTTTTGAAGTTTACTTCCAGCTTCTGCTCCTGCAACGACGAGGTCAGTCTTTTTAGAAACACTGCCTGTTACCTTGGCACCCAGACTTTCGAGTTTACTTTTAGCTTCTGAGCGCTTGAGCCGTTCCAATTTCCCAGTCAACACAACGGTCAAACCTGACAAGGCCGCATCTGCCACTACCGGCTGTCCCTTATAATCCAGATTGACCCCAGCTTCTTTCAATTCTCTGAGGAGAATTTCAGAACCTTCTGTCGCAAAATATGTCTGAAGACTCTTGGCAATCACGCCACCTAAACTTTCAATACTAGCCACTTCCTCTGGATCTGCCTGAGCCAGATTTTCAATTGAATGGAAATGTTGGAGCAAGAGCTGACTTGCCTTGCTTCCGACATGGCGAATTCCCAAACCAAACAAGAGCTTCTCGGCAGAATTTTCCTTAGATGCTTGGATGGCCTGATACAGTTTAGAAGCAGACTTTTCCTTGACCCCCTCTAAAAGGAGGAAATCTTCTTCTTGCAAACGGTAAATATCCGCCACATCCTTTACTAAATTAGCAGCGAAAAGCTTTTCAACAATAGATGGACCAAGTCCTGTAATATTCATGGCATCTCGAGAGGCAAAGTGAATCAAGCCTTCCATAATTTGGGCAGGACAGCGAGGATTGATACAACGCAGAGCCACTTCATCTTCAAAATGTAATAAGTCAGAATCACAACTTGGGCAGTTTGTTGGAATATCTAGTTTCTCTTCAGAAATCCGTTTGGACTCTACCACACGTAAAACAGCAGGGATGATGTCCCCGGCCTTATAGACAATGACCGTATCGTCTTTGCGGATATCTTTTTCAGCAATATAATCCACATTGTGCAGAGTCGCACGGCTAACAGTCGTACCAGCAAGCTGAACAGGTGTCAAATTTGCAGTTGGAGTTACAACACCTGTACGGCCAACTGTCCAGTCAACTGATAAAAGCTGGGCTTCTTTTTCCTCAGCAGGAAACTTGTAGGCTACAGCCCACTTTGGAGCCTTAACGGTAAAGCCAAGTTCTTCTTGACCTGCTAGGTCATTGACCTTAATCACCACCCCATCGATATCATAAGGCAGATTGTCTCGTTCTTGTCCTACTTCTTGGATAAAATTCCAAATCTCATCCATTCTTTCAGCCAGAATTCGCTTAGGATTAACTACAAAACCAAGTTGTTCAAGGTGCTTCAAAACCTTTTCTTGGCTATCACGAGTTGAAGGGCTGGCTTCTTGATAGAGGAAAGTGGCAAGATTGCGCTTGGCAACTACTGCTGTATCCAACTGTCGCAGGGTGCCTGCTGCCGCATTACGAGGATTGGCAAATTCAGGCTCTCCATTTTCTTGGCGAGCTTGGTTAACCTGGTCAAAAGAAGCGCGTGGCATGTAACATTCCCCACGAACTGTGATATCTAGTTCTTCTGGCAAGGTCAAAGGAATGTCCTTAACACGCTTAAGATTTTCTGTTATATTCTCCCCAACAGAACCGTCTCCACGTGTTGCACCAACAACTAAAATCCCCTTTTCATAAGTCAGCGAGATAGACAAACCATCGATTTTCAGCTCACAAATATAGGTCGGATGAGCCACTTCCTTACGAACACGCGCATCAAAAGCTTCAAGCTCCTCACGTGAAAAAGCATCCTGCAAACTATAAAGAGGATACTGATGACTGTATTTTTCAAAACCATCTAAAACCTTGCCACCAACACGATGGGTAGGACTGTCTGCTAGCACTTGATCTGGATAGGCAGTTTCTAACTCGACCAACTCTCGGTAAAGGCGATCATACTCACTGTCTGAAACCGAGGGATTATCGCTGGTATAGTACTCAGTCGCATAGCGATTGAGCAAGGCGACCAACTCATTCATTCTTTTATTCATAAAACTATTTTACCATAAATTAAGCCCTTCTCACAAACGAGAAGGGCGGAAAAAACGCTTAGATTAGAATTATTTTTAAAACTCAAACAGACTTATATCTCTTTTTTAAAATGAGTTCGTACATAGCCTAGAGCTAAGAAAGATAAAGCAACAACTCCTAGCCCTATAATCAAGAAAGAATAAAGATGGACACTTGGAAGCAAGGTCATCAAACCTTTTGCAATCGGCATAAAGAGAATTGCCAGTGTAAAAATGGTACTCAATACCCTACCCAGATATTCTCCATCAATCTTGGTCTGTACCTGTGTAAAGAAGTGAATATTAAAAATCGTCATAAAGAGTTCACAAATCAGGTTTCCAGAAAAGGTTAAAATATTGGGCAGTGGCAAACCCATCATGAAAACTCCTACTCCTGTTAAAATCAATAAGAACAAAAGTGTATTCATACTTGATTTAAATTTATTTGCTATCAGTGCTCCTATAATTGAGCCAATCGCACCCATGGTTAAGATAGTCGCATAAGCTCCTTCTACTCCATATAGTTTATTTGAAAAAGGAAGCAAAAACTCAAAAGCCGCAAAAAAGAAATTAACGCTGGAAGCCACTAACAGGAGAAAGAAAATCTCTTTTTGATGCCAGATATAGTGCAAGCCATCTTTGATATCCGCAAAAATATCTTTCCCAGTAAAAGATTTCTTATCTTGAACCATTGGTTCTTCTTTTGGAAGTACGGCCACTAGAACAAATGCTATGAAAAAAGTCAAAGCATCTAGTAAGAGCGTCAGATGGAGACTTGCGAATTGTAAAACCAGAAAAGAAAATACAGGAGAACTCACACTGACAACCTGCAAGACCAACTCCAAACGAGAATTGTAGAGAACCAGTTCATCCTTCTCTACCAATTCTGTAATAATGGCCTTATTTGCCGGTCTAGAAAAAGCAAAAGCAATAGCCTGCACAATATTAGCAACAATCAAAGCTCCAATCATCCAGCTGTCATTCCTTATAAAAGAAATAGCCAAACAAAGAATTCCACAAACAAGGTCTGCCGCCATTAAAATCTTACGACGAGAAAATCGGTCTGAAATAACTCCACCAAAGGGATTGATCAGAATGGATGTGACGAGCTCAGAAATCTGATACATTCCTAAAACAGTCTGTCCGATAGTCCCCATGGAAGCCAACCAGACACTATTTCCATAATCATAGAGCATATTCCCTATCTTGTTAACAGCTCCACGGCTAATCAACTGTACTGCATAGCGATTCATATAAAAACTCCTCTCAAATTTTGAAACTATTGTATCAAAACCGAAAGGAGCTTTTTATTTTTTCCCTTATTTGGGAAAATTAATCTTTGACAAATTTTTCGTAATGTTCCTGATAGTAGGCTACTTGTTCAGGAAGACCTAACACATCAAAAATATGCATGGCCTCTTGCATCTGACTACAACCTTCTGTACACTGTCCTTTTTGGTACAAGGCAAAGCCTTTTAGATAATGGAAAATATTACGCTCATACAGTTTGATCCCTTTACTAATAATCTTCTCTGTATAAGTCTCAAAATAGCTTGCATTATCAAAAGAAGCATGCTCTAAACAATGCTGGTAACAATTAAGGGCCAAAATCAAAACCAATCTCTTATGGCGCCCAATCTCTTGGTAAAATTCTTCCCTCTCCATAACTTCTCTACCAATCCGAGTGACATAGTCTACATCGTAGAAACTATAGAGGTTCCCGAAAAGAATCAACTCATACATGGTCCATTCTTCCGTTTTAAAGAGATAATCTGCTACCTTATCCAAATCATCCTGCTTCATCTCATAACTCGAATCTCTTTGACAAATCAGACCTTGTAGCAAAATCCAGTTCAGCTCAAAATAAAGGGGATTTGTCGAACGCTTAGCCTTTTCAAGTTGTTCTTCTTGAAGCCTTTGAAAACCTGCAATATCATTTGAATAGTAAAGAGGTACAATTTGTCCCATCATGGCAACATGTTCATGATTATGAAAATTTCTTGCCTTATCCATGAAATTTTCGATTGTTACATGAATATTATCCAATATCTCAAAGAAACGCGAGACTGCCAGATCAGACTCCCCAAGCTCAAAGCGAGATAATTGAGAAGTTGAACAGGACTCTCCTGCCGCCTCCTTTAAAGAATAATTGCCACTTGTTCGAAATTCACGAAATACTTTTCCAAGATGTTCCATCTTTACACCTGCTCTGACAATTTTTCCCACTCAAGCATAGCTTCTTCCTGACGGTGGCTGATTTTGTCCAGCTCAGCCTGCAATTCCATGAGTTTACCTGCATCGTTTGTTTCCAACATTTGTTCAGAAATAGCTTGACTTTGACTTTCTAACTCTTCGATTTCAGTTTCTAGACTTTCAATTTGTCTCATAAGTTTGCGAACTTCTTTTTGACTTTCTTTCTGAGCTTGATAGTCATTAACTGGACTTACTTCTTTTGCTTGATTGCTAGTTGAAGCTCCCTCAGTCTGAGTCATTTCTACTTCTGCTTTCTTCTCAACATAGTAGTCGTAATCTCCAAGATAGAGAGTTGAGCCATTTTCAGATAATTCTAGTACATGAGTTGCCACACGATTGATAAAGTAACGGTCATGGCTGACAAAAAGCAAGGTTCCATCAAAGTCAATCAAGGCATTTTCCAACACTTCCTTGCTATCAATATCCAAGTGGTTGGTTGGCTCATCCAGAATCAGAAAATTATTGTTCTCCATAGACAGTTTAGCCAAGAGCAAACGAGCTTTTTCGCCACCTGACAGCATGCCAACTGATTTTTTGACATCATCTCCTGAGAAAAGGAAGGCACCAAGACGATTGCGGATTTCAACTTCTGGTGTCAGTTTAAAATCATTCCAGAGTTCATCCAGTACAGTATTACTTGCTGTTAGCTTGCTTTGGGTTTGGTCATAGTAACCCACCTCAACATTGGCCCCAAAGCGTTTTTCTCCCTTGATAAAAGGAATCTGGTCCACGATAGATTTGATAAAGGTTGATTTTCCAATACCATTGGGACCGACGATAGCGACAGCATTCATCTTACGAAGGTCTAGGTTGATAGGCTCTGACAATATTTCCCCATCATAGCCAATAGCCGCATTTTCAACAGTCAAGACAATATTGCCCGACGTTTTCTCAGACTGGAAGGTCATGTTGGCTGATTTCTTGCCAGCTTCAGGTTTGTCCAAACGCTCCATTTTTTCCAGTTGTTTGCGTCGAGATTGCGCACGTTTGGTCGTTGAGGCTCGGACTAGATTACGATTAACAAAATCTTCCAGAGCAGCAATTTCCTTCTGTTGCTTTTCAAAGTTTTTTGCCTCAGTAGCTAGCTTCTGCTCCTTCAGCTCAACAAAACGAGAGTAATTGCCCACATAACGATCCAAGGAATGCTTGGTTAAATCCAGCGTAATCGTCGCAACCTTGTCCAAGAAATAACGGTCGTGGCTGACAATAATGAGGGCACCGCTATAATTTACCAAGTAATTCTCTAGCCAGGCTATAGTTTCAATATCTAAGTGGTTAGTTGGCTCGTCCAAGACCAAGAGATTGGGCTTTTCAAGAAGCATTTTGGCAAGTGCCAAACGAGTATTTTGACCACCTGAAAGTTCAGCTATTTTCATCTGCCACATAGACTCATCAAACTTGAATCCATTTAAAATCGCTCGTATATCAGCTTCATAGGTAAAGCCACCTGCCTGACGAAAATTTTCAGATAAGCGGTCGTAATCTGACATCAGTTTATCCAAATCCTCACCAGACTTTTCACCCATCTCCAACTCCATCTGACGCAGTTGTTTCTCAGTCCGACGCAGGTCATCAAAGACATGAAGCATCTCATCGTAGATGGTATTTTCAGACTCAAAACGGCTATCTTGGGCTAGGTAAGATAGAGAAATATCTTTTTTCTTATTGATTTCTCCGCTAGTTGGCTCCTCTTCTCCAATTAAAATCTTCAAAAGAGTAGACTTACCTGCACCATTTTTCCCAACAAGGGCAATCCTATCACGTTCATCAACCTGCAGGTTGATATTATCAAAAAGAACCTCTCCTGCAAAAGAACGTTCAATTTTATTAGCTTGTAAAATAATCATACAAGTAGTATAGCATGTTTCCCTAAGGCATTCAAGACTTGATAAACCGACATATGACACCACTTTTATGAAAATTATGCTACCGTTTTACTAAAACGCTAAAAAGTGCTATAATGTGAACGGTTAAAACAATTTATAAAAAGGAGAATTTTAATGTCTTACCAAGAAAATTACCAGAAATGGGTTGATTTTGCGGAGCTTCCTGACTACCTTCGTCAAGATTTGGAAAATATGGATGAAAAAACGAAGGAAGATGCCTTCTATACAAATCTTGAATTTGGTACTGCAGGTATGCGTGGCTTGATTGGCGCTGGTACAAACCGCATCAACATCTACGTTGTTCGTCAAGCTACTGAAGGATTGGCTCGTTTGATTGAGTCTAAAGGTGGAAACGAAAAAGAACGTGGTGTCGCAATCGCCTACGATAGCCGTCACTTCTCACCTGAGTTTGCCTTTGAGTCTGCGGCAGTTCTTGCTAAACACGGCATCAAATCTTACGTATTTGAAAGCCTCCGTCCAACTCCAGAACTATCATTTGCAGTTCGTCACCTCAACTGTTTCGCAGGTATCATGGTCACAGCTAGCCACAATCCTGCACCATTTAACGGTTACAAAGTTTACGGTGAAGACGGTGGACAAATGCCTCCACACGATGCAGACGCTTTGACTACATATATCCGTGCAATCGAAAACCCATTTGCAGTTGAAGTTGCTGATGTCGAAGCTGAAAAAGCTTCTGGCTTGATTGAAGTTATCGGCGAAGCTGTCGATGTAGAATACCTCAAAGAAGTCAAAGATGTGAACATCAACCCAGCCTTGATTGAAGAATTCGGTAAAGACATGAAAATTGTCTACACACCACTTCATGGTACTGGTGAAATGTTGGCTCGTCGTGCTCTTGCCCAAGCAGGATTTGACTCTGTTCAAGTTGTTGAAGCACAAGCAACTCCTGACCCAGACTTCTCAACTGTTAAATCTCCAAACCCAGAAAGCCAAGCAGCCTTTGCCCTTGCTGAAGAACTTGGTCGTCAAGTTGGTGCAGATGTTCTTGTCGCAACTGACCCTGATGCTGACCGTGTTGGTGTTGAAGTTCTTCAAAAAGATGGTAGCTACCTCAACCTTTCAGGTAACCAAATCGGTGCCATCATGGCTAAATACATCTTGGAAGCCCACAAAAACGCTGGAACTCTTCCTGAAAATGCCGCTCTCTGCAAATCTATCGTTTCAACTGACTTGGTAACGAAGATTGCTGAAAGCTACGGCGCAACCATGTTCAACGTTTTGACAGGTTTCAAATTTATCGCTGAAAAAATCCAAGAATTCGAAGAAAAACACAATCACACTTACATGATGGGATTTGAAGAAAGCTTCGGTTACTTGATTAAACCATTCGTACGTGATAAAGACGCTATCCAAGCCGTTCTTGTCGTTGCTGAACTTGCTGCCTACTATCGTTCACGTGGTTTGACACTTGCAGACGGTATCGAAGAAATCTACAAAGAGTACGGCTACTACGCAGAAAAAACTATCTCTGTTACCCTTTCAGGTGTCGATGGTGCTGAACAAATCAAAGCGATTATGGCTAAATTCCGTAACAATGCTCCAAAAGAATGGAACGCAACAGCTATCACTGTCGTAGAAGACTTCAAAGCTCAAACAGCTACTGCTGCTGACGGTACTGTTACAAACTTGACAACCCCTCCAAGTGATGTGTTGAAATACACACTTGCTGACGGTTCATGGATTGCTGTTCGCCCTTCAGGTACAGAACCAAAAATCAAATTCTACATTGCAGTTGTAGGGGAAAGCAACGAAGAATCACAAGCTAAGATTGCTAACATTGAAGCAGAAATCAATGCTTTTGTAAAATAAAGACCTATAAAAGATGAGACTAACCAATCTCATCTTTTTTTCGTATCAAATCTAAGCAATTTTAGAAACTTTATGGCATACTAGACTTATCAATGAAAGCGAGGTAATCTCATGGAACAATTTTTAGATAATATCAAAGACCTTGAAGTCACTACAGTTGCGCGTGCGCAAGAAGCTCTTGATAAAAAAGAAACTGCAACCTTCTTTATCGGTCGCAAAACTTGCCCTTACTGCCGTAAATTTGCAGGTACATTGGCAGGTGTCGTAGCTGAAACTAAAGCTCACATCTACTTCATCAACAGTGAAGAAGCAAGCCAACTCAATGAGTTACAAGCATTCCGCTCACGTTACGGAATCCCAACTGTACCAGGCTTCGTTCACATTGCAGATGGACAAATCAATGTCCGTTGCGACTCTTCAATGTCAGCACAAGAAATCAAAGAATTTGCTAGATTGTAAAAAATATAAAAAGAAGGCATTCGCCTTCTTTTTAATTATTTTCAAAATAGGAATCAACCAACTCCTGAATCCTACCTTCTTTAGCAGCAGGAATAGTATCTTCTAGAACAAAGTTCTTTCTACTGATATCTTGAGAGAGATTTCCAAAGATAAAATTAGTCGAGATATTATAGATAATCTCTGAAGGTGCAAATCCATAAACTTGATTTTCCAAAATATGTTTTAAGCGTTCCTCAGAATTTGGAAAAGCATCTTTCAAACCTTCGCTATTATATAGTCGCTTAACAAGTTCAGCAATATAGAGTCCTGACTTCATGTACAAATCAATAAATGTCTTAGATGGATCATCAAAGATACCTGGACTTTCTTTTTCAAGGTCATCCACCATTCTCTTCACCACTCGTTTAGGAGTGAAAATCTGGTTAGTTTTCTGCGGTGGAATATAGTCAAAGATATCTTCTTTTTGATCTTTAAAATAATCTGCCAATTCCTCTTTCTTACGAAGAAATTCTTGGATTGCTTCATCAAATGTTGCTCGATCAAAGAGATGTCCTGCAAAATCTTGTCCACCATCTCTCAAATAACGAAATTGATCAATCGTAATACCAGTCACTTCAAAGAAAACATGCTCAGGAACAAAGGTATCAAAATTATCAAGTGTTAGAGTTTGATCACCATAAGCCATAATAAAACTTGGGATGGTTCGTGCAAATCCACGAAGATGGTCACGAATCTCATCTTGAGCTGATTGTTTCAAATGCTCAACACGTTTTATCTCAACCTGTTCAATAAACTTCTCAGGCATTTTTTCCACTTCTTTTTTAAGTGTTTGCTCTAGTTTTTCCTTGTGAATAAGATTGTTTTCTTCTAAACGTTTATCAAAATCTTCTTGAATCTTATCCTTTTGCTCCTTATCAACTGCTTCCTTGATTTGTTGTTGCAATTCTTCCCTGATATGAGCTTCAGAAATTTTTCTTTCGATATCGTTTTTTCGAATTTCATTCTCAAATGTTGCTGTAATTTGCTTCTTGATTTGATCTGTTTCTCGAGTTTTTAGGTTGTATTCACCTTTCAAATCTTCTACAATCACTGAAGAAACTGTCTTACTCAAGTCATTGACTAGTTGTTTTTGAGTTTTGTCCTCATCTTTTTTGACTAGTTCAACAACAGACTGTCCAAGTCCATAAATTTTTTCACCAAAAAGTCGCGTTTGTTGATTGATCACGATTTCATGGTCAACCACTGCATTGCCCTCATCATCCACTTTAACATCTGAAAAATCTAGTAAATCAGAAGGTGTTTGTAACTTCCCTTCCTTTTCAACTGGAAGCTCATTTAAAATATCTAGAACGGTTTGACTAGCTTGGAAAATACCGCTGATATTATCAAATAAGAGATTGGACATAAAGCCTCGTTTAAGAACTTCTCTAGCTTTTATCTGGCGAGGAATAGTTAGAACTGCCTTGGCATCAATTTCAACCATCTTACCAGCACGATCTTCAGCTATCACAGGAAAGAAATTTAGTAATTCTCTGATATTTTCTTCACGAGTTGCAGAAGTCCCCCCACCTCCTGCAGTTGCAAGTGATAAGTTATTCGCAAACTCATCAAAGAGAATCAAGGTTCTTTCTGGCGCAAAGTCAAATACATAGGCTCTTTCTTTGCGGAAGTGATTTCCTTTGCTATCACTCCATGAGTAAGGATTTTGAGCACGGAAGGCGGCTTGCATATAAAGGGCAGGTGATTTCAAGTTTGATAACATCAATACACCTGTCCATTCAGGTATGGTGACCCCTGTCGTCAACTGACCCACGGATAGGGTAATAGTTTTATCATTATCTGCTATCGCTTTTCTAACCAAATCTAAGGATTTGAGTTTGACTTTATCGTCTTCTTCGGACATACGTCCATCTCCAGCAGCTAGAACAATTTCATAGTTTTCATAGATGGGGTGTTCTTCTAGTAGTGCTTTTAAAGCCTTAGCTGAGGCTACACGTTCTAAAAGCCAAAAAGTATGCTTTAGTTCATTTCGAAGTTCTTTGGTTGAAAATGGATACTTTTCATTGCTTGACAGAGTATCTAACCAATTTTTGACATCTTGCTCATGGATAAATTTACCTTTATCATCTGTTGCGAAGAACTCACTCAAGTCAAAAGCATAGTCGATGTTCTCTCCATCGAGTTGAGCACCTTTTTCTAACTCCTCACCAATCATCTGAGACATTTGATAGGTAAAGAGATTTAACTGAGGTAAGGTTTCATATGGATTTTCCTCTTCTTGCTCAGGAGACCATGTCGATTTGGCAGACTGTTCATCCGCATAAGACCAGTTGTAGATTTGATCCTCTGTAAAATCTCCTTTGGCCAATGCCTTAAATGGTGTACCTGACAAATGCAGAGTGAAATTCCGTCGAATCTTATTAAAAGCCTGGTCTGTCTTGAAGGTATCAACTCCTTCATGAGCCTCATCGATAACCAACAAATCCCAATGTAGATCAGTTACCCATTTAAGTTTATTGTGCTCTCCACCTAGATAAGCAGAGCCTTTCAAGTCTTGGAGACTGATAAAAGCAAGTTGTCTTACATCGTCATCTAAAATACCAACAAATTCTTTTCGTGACAAGGTTGGACGACTTTTAAGGCTATCCGATTCAGAAACAAACTTGTAAGTCGTTTGACCTGCTATGAATTTTTCAAAATCATCATACCATGAGTTGGCAATGGCAGGTCTGTTTCTTACAATCAGGACATTGACAGCATCCATTCGACGAACTAGATCATAGGTAGACAAGGTTTTACCAAAGCGTGGCTTGGCATTCCAAAGGAACTTACCTCCTAGATGATTCTTGAAATAAGCTAAGGTCTTAGAAACTGCTTCTTCTTGCTCTTGTCGAAGATTATAGTCCTGTCCTTGGCCGGGCTGATACCCTGACAAATCATGCTGAACAAACTTATCGAAGAGATTTTTAGATTTTTCAGGAGTTCCATTAAAATAGAACCATTCCGTCTTAGGACGACGTTCCACATCATGGAAAGAAAGGAAATGGTGGAAATCATGGTCCTTAAAAGTCTTTCCCTTATCAGGTTCTTCTGTATAGGCGGCATCCCCAGTCCATAAGACATCTGTATCTATATGAGCAGTATGCGTTTGTTCTTTAATTCGTTGCGTGACATCCCGTTCTGTATAACCAATCTTAATCCATCCCTCATTGCTAGTTACTGTCGGTGTGGTGTAGGCATAGATTTTAGGATGAATCTCTTTTGAGGTTTTAATTTCTACCATCAATCCATCTCCCGTACATGAGTCTCAATAAAGGCAATTTCCTCAGGAGAAAGGTCATATTTTTGATAGAGCTGGCGGTCAATATCAGCAACTGATTGTGTCCAATCAATGTCCGAATTGACCGTAAAGTCTTGGAGGGGGACATATTTCCATTTATCTTTAGTATTATCTTGGGTAATTTTTAAAATACCTAACATAGCTCGAGCAAATTTAGACTTTATGTATTTCAACATAGCTTTAGCTTCATTTTCAGTATTAAATGCACCAAAAGAGATAAAAGTATCTGTGAAACCCACGAGTGGGGTACCCACGAGTGGGGTCGATAGGACTTCCCCAATCGCCCCACTGCCGTTAGCAGCAGGTACTAGAACTTTATATTTCAAAAGATTTTCATGTGGAGCTATATATTTTTGGGGAATATATCGATAAACTCTTTCATTGTTTAATCTGCCTAAAATTTTAAAACAATCCTCTGTTTCTTCTTCAGAAAAAATATCAAGTCTTCCTAGAATTGGTTTTCTTAGTCTCTTATCTTTACCATTACTGCCTATTAAACTTTTATAATTAGGATAGTCTTTATAGAGTTTTTCCAAATCAAATTTTGACTGTGTATAAATTATTTCCATTATTGATCTAAAGTCAAAATTATTCTCAACTTTTTTTAATATACTATTAAGTTCTTTAAAATGAGTAAATGTACCTATAGGTCCTTGCATTTTTTGAGCATCATAATAGGTAATTGCTACACCACCCTTTATATCAGTTCCAACAAAAACTTCTGAACTATTTTGTTTATAATAACACACCTTATAATTTTTGCTACTAAGAATTTTTTTATTCCATGATTTCGGTGTTTTTCCAGCATTGAATAAAAATCTTGCTGGTGTAATTAAGATTGATTTATCTGAAATTTTACTCGCTTCATCAATAAACAAATGATATACTGGGTCATCACTTGTACTTGTTCCCTGTGCCTCCTCCTGATAAGGCGGATTTCCTATCACGACATCAAATTTCATTTCACTTTCCTCGCTAGATAGGCACTCAAAACCTATCATTCTATTCTTTTTCCAGTCTTTGATTTGGGTTTGTGATTCTTCTACTTCTTGAATTTCTAGCTCATCTGTAAACAAGCTTAGTTGTTGAGATTGCCCTTGGCTAGCTGAATAAGGACTGTTTTTTTTCAGTCCATCCATCTGAAAGACATTGTAAGAGATGATGGTTGCAATCTCTTTCTTCTGCTCTAAGGTCGGTTGATTTCCAGTCTTTGCAAGATAGTAGTCCTCAAATGTTGCTAAAAGATTTTCACGCGCCAAAAGCAGAGAATCTCCTTGATACTCATAGCCATAAGAAGCTCGATAAGCTTTTTTTACAAGTTCATAGAAGGTGGCTTCATCTAAGACTTCACGACTAATGCGCTGCAATTTTCTATCAACAAAACCAACTCGCTCAGATAATGGAATCTCCTCACCAGTCACTGTATCATAGCGAGTAACCATATAAGGTGCTTCACCACAGGTAATTTCTAGCCAGCGCACTTGGATATAATCTTCAAGATTCAGAGTTTCAAGTTCAGCTTCAACGTAACCATTTTGCTTTTCAACTAACCAAGTTGGCGTAAAAACTTCGGCTCTAATCTTAGTTCGGTCTTTTTGCTCATACTTAGACTTTTCTGATCTGGGTTGAATCAAGTTTGCATAGGTTCCCGTCACCTTACTTGGATTGATACGATCACTTGGAGCAAATCCCTTCCCTAACAATTCATAAGAATGCGTCGCCCAAACAATTGATTTCTTTATCGTTCGATCTTTTAAAAGAATTTTTAATAAGTCAGCCGATTCTTTAGATAAACTTTCTTCACTAATATCTATTGTCATAAGCAACCTCTCTTATATTGTAAGCCCTATTATATCATATTTTAAAGAATGAAAATTTACTTGGAAAAAAGTAATTCAATAAATATCTCTCCGATGACCAACTTCTAAAGTAGCAATGACTACTTCATCATCTACAATTTGTACGATAACTCGATAATTACCAATTCTATAGCGCCATTGACCAACGCGATTACCAACCAAAGCCTTTCCGTGTCGTCTCGGGTCTTCCAAAACATTGGTTTGTAAATAGTTTGTAATTAGCTTCTGCGTATAACGATCCAATTTTTTCAATTGCTTGATGAAACGTCTTGTTGGAACTAATTTATACAAATTATTCATCCTCCAAGCCTAAATCATGCATCATTTCTTCCCAAGTAATGGGTTCAACTCCTTTTTCCAAGTCTTCTAAATACTCTTGATAGGCTAAATCTGCCACACGAGCATCGTATTCATCTTCTAGAGCTTCAAGAGTTTTGGTGCGGATAAGTTCCGACAGGGAAACTCCTTCAAACTTAGCCATTGCTTTCATAAATGTTTTATCAGCTTCAGAAACTTTTAATGTAATAGTAGTCATCTTTTGCACTCCCTTTTTTAATAGTAACACCATTGTATTACTTTTTAGGTGTTCAGTCAATATAAAAAGAACACCTTCTTAGCGTTCTCTCTATATATCTGTCAATGGTGTTGCTGTATCTGGTGAAGTATCATATACTTTAAAGTCTATTCCAACTCCCAAATCAGCTTGCGCCAGCTGATTGACCATGGTCATGTGAGCCAGTTCCTTGATATTGTTTTCCTTAGACAAGTGACCAAGATAGATTTTCTTAGTGCGATTTCCTAGCGTCCGAATCATAGCTTCAGCACCGTCCTCGTTAGAAAGGTGACCCAGATCCGATAGGATTCGTTGTTTGAGTCGCCAAGCGTAAGAACCTGCTCGCAAAATCTCTACATCATGGTTGGACTCGATAAGATAGCCATCTGCATTCTCGACAATTCCTGCCATACGGTCACTAACATAACCTGTATCTGTCAAAAGGACAAAACTCTTGTCATCCTTCATAAAGCGATAGAACTGCGGTGCGACCGCATCATGGCTAACACCAAAACTCTCAATATCAATATCTCCAAATGTTTTGGTTTTGCCCATTTCAAAAATATGCTTTTGCGAGGCATCCACCTTGCCAAGATACTTGCTATTTTCCATAGCCTGCCAGGTCTTTTCATTGGCGTACAAATCCATACCATACTTGCGAGCCAAAACACCCACTCCATGAATATGGTCAGAATGCTCATGCGTAATCAAGATGGCATCCAAGTCCTCTGGTTTGCGATTTATTTCAGCAAGTAAGCTGGTAATTTTCTTGCCCGACAAGCCTGCATCCACTAAAAGTTTCTTTTTTGGGGTTTCCAGATAAAAGGAATTTCCACTGGAGCCCGACGCTAAAATACTGTATTTAAAGCCTGTTTCACTCATTCTGGTCTTCTATTTCGTCCTCCCATACTTCTTCCTTCACTGCATCCTTATCATAAGGGAGCACAATTGTGAAAGTTGATCCCTTACCGTATTCACTCTTGGCCCAAATAAAGCCATTATGCTGTTTGATAATTTCCTTAGCAATAGACAGTCCCAGACCTGTCCCACCCTGGGCACGACTTCTAGCACGATCCACACGGTA
Organism: Streptococcus mitis; assembly: GCF_047460035.1. Classification (GTDB taxonomy): domain Bacteria; phylum Bacillota; class Bacilli; order Lactobacillales; family Streptococcaceae; genus Streptococcus; species Streptococcus mitis_DW. Next base: position 120,468 of record NZ_JASHHB010000002.1, read on the forward strand.
AAAACGGTCAAAGATGCGTGGTAAATCCTGCTTAGGAATACCCAAACCTTGGTCTGAGATGGATAAAATCATCTGATCATCAGTCGTCTTCATGGTCACTGTGATTTTCCCACCATCTGGTGAATACTTGATGGCATTGTTAAGAATATTATCAATGACCTGTGTCATCTTGTCTGTATCTATCTCTATCCAGACTGAGGTAATTGGATAATCTCTCACCAGTTCATATTTCTTCTCTTCGTCCTGCCCTCTTATCTGATCAAAACGGTTGAGGATAAAGGTTATAAAGGCAGTGAAATTGATTAATTCCACATCCAGGTGACTGGTCGCATTATCAATACGTGAAAGATGAAGAAGATCCGTTACCATACGCATCATACGATTGGTTTCATCTAGAGATACCTTGATAAAGTCCGGTGCGACCGGTTCTGACAAGGCACCCTCATCCAAAGCTTCAAGATAGGATTTTACACTAGTCAGAGGCGTCCGTAACTCATGACTAACGTTGGAAACAAAGAGTCTCCGCTCGCGCTCTTCCTTCTCCTGCTCAGTTGTATCATGCAAAACTGCAACCAAACCTGAGATAAAGCCAGACTCTCGACGAACCAAGGCAAAACGTACACGAAGGCTCAGATATTCACCATTGGCATCCTGAGAATCAATCATAAGCTCAGGAACTTGGGTAATCAAATCACGAAGTTCATACTCATCTTCAATCTCAAGCAATTCTAGAATACTTTTGTTTAGAACATCTTCTTTCTGAACACCTAACTGTTTCTTAGCCATGTCATTAATCATGGTAATCTTGCCACGACGATTGGTCGCAAGGACTCCGTCCGTCATATAAGAGAGGATACTATGTAATCGTTTACTCTCTTGTTCCAGATTTTCTTGAGTCAAACGGATTACTTCTGATAAATCATTGAGATTATTGGTAATATTAGTGATTTCAGAGCTTCCCTGCATATCCAATACCTGAGAATAGTCTCCTGCAATCAGGTCTTTCACCTTTTGATTAATTTGCTTCAACCGAATATTATCTCGCCGATTTTCTAGCAAAAGCAAGGTAACAATCAAGATAAAACCCAATAAAATTAAAATGAAGATAAAATCACTAGTAAGAATATTTTTTCTAATAAATTCAATCATTATTTCTCATATAATAACCAACACCGCGACGTGTTAGGATATACTCTGGACGACTTGGTGTATCTTCAATCTTCTCACGCAAACGTCTGATAGTTACGTCAACTGTTCGAACATCTCCGAAATAATCGTAACCCCAGACCGTTTCAAGTAAGTGTTCTCGCGTAATTACTTGACCGATATGAGAAGCCAAGTGATACAAAAGCTCAAATTCACGATGAGTTAAATCTAGTTCTTCACCGTATTTTTTAGCTACATAAGCATCTGGTACAATCTCCAAGTCCCCAATTTGCAAGGGTTGGGTTTTCTTTTCATCTGATTCTTGATTATCTACAGAAACCAAGTCCGTGCGACGAAGAAGGGCTTTGACACGCGCCTGCAACTCACGATTTGAGAAGGGTTTGGTTACATAGTCATCTGCACCAAGCTCTAAACCGATAACCTTATCAAATTCGCTATCCTTAGCTGAAAGCATGATAATAGGCACACTACTAGTCTTGCGAATAGTCTTAGCAACTTCTAAGCCATCAATTTCGGGAAGCATCAAATCCAGAATAATAATATCTGGTTGCTCTGCTTCAAATTGCTCTAGCGCTTCACGACCGTTAAAAGCAGTTACAACCTCGTAACCTTCCTTGGTCATATTAAACTTGATAATATCCGAGATTGGTTTCTCATCATCTACAATTAATATTTTTTTCATTTGTTCACCTTTTTCTCTACTATTATACCAAAAAAATAACAAGAAGACACAATAGCTAATCTTTGCTACTGTCTAAGTTGGCTTTTGCATAAGCCTGCCAGATTTTTTGTTGGGGTTTGGCAAGTGGAAAATCCTTAAACTCTTCTGGTGAAAGCCAGCGAACTTCCCTATCGGAAAAGTCATGGAAGTCAGTCACCTGACCTGCTACAATTTGAACATGCCACTTGCGATGACTAAAGACATGCTTAACAGTGTCAAAATAAATATCAAGCCAATCAACATCTAGGTCATAGTCCTGCTGGAAACTCTCTTCTGGACTGGGTCCAAAATTCACACTTTCTTCTGCAACCTGATGGAAGAGGTCAAACTGCTCCTCTTGCAAAAAGTCATCTACTTCTACCAGTGGGAAATGCCAAAAACCTGCCAATAGCTTTTCACTTTCATTTTTTTCAAGTAAAAATTGTCCCTGAGTATTTTTGACCACCAAGGCTTTAAGATAAATTGGGACAGGCTTTTTCTTGGGAGCCTTGATTGGATAACGGTCCATTGTGCCATTCTGATATGCCGCACTAAAGTCCTTAACTGGGCTTTCTTCTGGTCTGGGATTTACTGGCGCCTCAATATCTGAGCCTAGGTCCATCAAGGCTTGATTAAAGTCACCCGGACGTTCTGGGTCAATCAAGATTTCCATCATTGCCTGAAAAATTTTACGATTACTTGGAATCCCAATATCGTGATTAACTTCAAATAGACGCGCCAAAACACGCATGACATTACCATCTACAGCCGGCTCAGGCAAATTAAAAGCAATACTGGATATGGCTCCTGCTGTGTAAGGTCCAATACCTTTCAAGATGGAAATTCCTTCATAGGTGTTTGGGAATTGACCACCAAAGTCTGTCATAATCTGCTGAGCCGCAGCCTGCATATTGCGTACTCGAGAATAATAACCCAAACCTTCCCAAGCCTTCAACAAACGCTCTTCAGGCGCATTCGCCAAACTTTCCACTGTTGGGAACCAGTCCAAGAATCGTTCATAGTAAGGGATAACCGTATCCACCCTGGTCTGCTGAAGCATAATTTCAGAGACCCAGATATGATAAGGATTCTTACTCCTACGCCATGGTAAATCTCTTTTGTTTTCATCATACCAAGTGAGAAGTTTCTCACGAAAAGAAATGATCTTCTCCACCGGCCACATAACGATACCGTATTCTTTCAAATCTAACATATCTCTAGTATAACACAGAAGATTCTAACTGTCCTTTTCCTAGTATTAATACTCTTCGAAAATCAAATTCAAACCACGTCAACGTCGCCTTGCCGTACTCAAGTACAGCCTGCGGCTAGTTTCCTAGTTTGCTCTTTGATTTTCATTGAGTATAAAAAACCTCTTCCCAAGGGAAAGAGGACTAAATCTTATTGATGAACAGCTTGGGCTGCTGTGATAAGGGTCAACTTGTAGACATCATCAGCATTACATCCACGAGAAAGGTCGTTAACTGGCTTGTTCAAACCTTGTAGAACAGGGCCAACAGCTGCAAAACCACCAAGACGTTCAGCCATCTTGTAACCGATATTTCCTGCCTCGATACCTGGGAAGATGAAGACATTTGCTTGACCAGCTACCGTACTTCCAGGAGCTTTCAGAGCTGCAGTTTCTGGAACAAAGGCCGCATCAAATTGCAACTCACCATCAATTTCAAGGTCGGGACGCAAGTCGTGAGCAATTTTAGTTGCTTCAACAACCTTATCAACGCTTTCTCCAAATCCTGAACCTTTAGTAGAATAGCTTAGCATAGCAATTTTAGGCTCGATGCCAAACATCTTAGCTGTGATTGCTGAGTTGATGGCAATTTCAGCCAAGGCTTCTGCATCTGGATTGATGTTGATGGCACAGTCTCCAAATAAGTAACGTTCAGTACCACGAACCATGAGAAAGGCACCTGAAGTACGAGTTACATTTGGACGAGTTTTGATGATTTGAAGGGCTGGACGAACTGTTGAAGCAGTTGAGTGAATCGCACCTGACACCATTCCATCAACCAAGCCCAAGTAAACCAACATAACACCAAAATAGTTGACATCTTCAACCAAAACCTTGCGTGCATCTTCTTCAGACATTTTGCCCTTGCGACGCTCTACCAAGGCAGCGACCATTTCTTCAAATTGAGGATAATGTTGAGGGTCGATGACTTCATAACCATCCTCGATGCCTTCGATTTCAAGATAAATTTTAATTTTTTCAGGATTTCCAAGCAAAACAGGAATCACTTCTGTTTCTTTTACCAGGCGTTTAGTTGCTTGAAGAATACGAGGTTCTTCCCCTTCAGGGAGAACGATACGAGCATTTTTACCAACCAGGTTGGCTTTGAGACTTTCAAAAACTTCCATGAGTTTTCTCCTTTAAGATAATAATTATACTCTGAAACAGTTTTTATAGAGTATTAGTTGATAACTGGGTAATAAGGTTACTGAAATCATCCGGCAAGGGACTTTCTAACTGCAAGTCTTGCTCTAGAAAAGGATGATAAAAGGATAGGTAATGGCAATGTAGGGCTTGGCGCTGAATTCCATCATCTAGACTACCACCGTACAAGTCATCTCCCAACAAAGGAAAACCAATATGAGAAAAGTGGACTCGGATTTGGTGGGTTCGCCCAGTGTGCAGGCGAATATCGACCAAGTGAATATTTCCATAAGAAGCTACAATACTGTAAGAAGTATGAGCATACTTTCCACCTTTAGCTACACGTCTGGTAATAATGGAGTCTTCATCACGCGCAATCGGGGCAATAATTTCCCCCTCTGACTCCAAGTATCCTTCACCTTTAACCAAAGCAAAGTAGCGTTTCTCGATAGATTTTTTCTGCAACTGCTTGTCTAGTCGTGCATGGGCATAGCCGTGCTTGGCAAAGAGCATCAAGCCAGAAGTGTCCCTATCGAGCCTAGTCACAATGTGAACCTGCTGATTTTCATAGTTTTGCTTGACATAGTAACCCTTAATAAAATTGGCAATGGTATTGGAGTGATTGACACTAGGAATAGAAGCCACTCCATAGGGTTTATTCAAGACTAGAAAATGATCATCCTCATAGAGAATGTCTAATGGTCTCTCGATAGCTTCGAGAGTTTCAAAGCCTTCCTCAGCGGGAATATCAATGGTAACTCGGTCTCCAATATCCAATAGATAGGTTGCATTTTGCGGTTGGTCATTTACCAGAATAGCTCCACCTCGAAACTTAATCTTAGCTAGCAGCCCCTTAGAAACCTCGTGCTTTTTTAAAAAGGTCTTAACCTTAACATGCTCATCTGCGATAAATTCAAACCTCATTCGTCCACCTCGCCGATGAAAGCATCCTTCACACGGTTCCAGAAACTGGTATGGCTAGGTGATGCCACAAAGTGAATCTTATGATGGTCGATTTGATACTCAATTCGTTCAATATTACGGAAGGAATAAACGCTATTGTCAACCGAAATAGTATGGTAATCGTTTCTCGTTGGGATGAGTTCAATCTTATCCTTCTTAGGAACAATAATAGATGAACCCAAGGTTCGATAGACACGATTATTAAGACTGGCAATTTCCGTTAATTGCAAAGCTTCAATGGTAGGGTGTAAAACAGCTCCGCCAAGTGATTTGTTATAGGCTGTACTACCAGTCGGTGTCGAAACTGTTAGCCCATCTCCACGAAAACGTTCAAAGTGGACACCGTTAATCACAACATCCGCCACCATGGTTCGATCAGACCTGCGGATACTGGCTTCATTTAGTGCTCTAAAAATCTTCACTTCACCATTTTCAAGAAAAACCTTCACATTCAGAACAGGGTAAGAGACTCTTGCTCCGGTATCTAACTGCAAATTAGTCACTAACTTGTCCAACTCAAAATCACGGTAGTCCGTATAGAAGCCCAAATGTCCAGTGTGAACACCAATGAAGCGGACCTTGTCAAGCTGGTTTTCGTACTTATGAAAGGCCGACAAGAGCATGCCATCCCCACCAATGGAAATAACGATATCTGGATTGGTATCATTGAGTATAAACTGATTTCTCTTCAAACGATCTCGCAATTCATACAAAACCCTTTGACTCTGCGGTTTTCTATTTGCTATCAGGTCAATTCGTTTACCTGTATTCTTCATCTGTATCGTCACTGTTTCCTACACCGTCATTTAATTTTCTACTCAAAGGATCAAAAAGAGCCTGGGCTTCCTGGATATCATCTCGAATTTTACCCATTTCTTCATCCAACTGATGGGCAATTTTGGCAGTAATTTCCAGTCTCTTTTTAATTTCCTCTGGGAAATCCCCTTGGTACTTGTAGTTGAGAGAATGTTCTATCGTTGCCCAAAAATTCATAGCCAAGGTACGAATTTGAATTTCTGCCAAAATGGTCTTAGCTCCATTAATGGTATCAACCGAATATTCAACTACCACATGATAGGAACGATAGCCTGAGGATTTTCGATGAGTAATGTAATCACGCTCTTGTATGATCCGCATATCCTGACGTTTGCGCAAAATCTCCACTACTTCCTTGACGTCATCTACAAACTGGACCATCACACGCAAGCCGGCAATATCTTGCAGATCGTGTTCCAAGGTCGCATAAGTAATGCCACGACGAGCCATTTTTTCCTTGATACTTTCAATCGGTTTGACTCGACCAGTCACAAACTCAATAGGAGAATGCTTATTTTGCTTACGATATTGCTTCCGAATACCACGTAGTTTAATCTTTAACTCACCAACAGCTTGAATGTAAGGATCTAGAAATTCTTCCCATTCTAAGGTCATATATTCTCCCTTGTTCTCATATTATCCTTCAAAAATATCTTTGATTTTTTCTCCAGATTCATATACAATAAATACAATGCTTATTATACCATAAATCCGCTTTCAACGATAAAGAAAAGGTAAGAAAAATGAAACATTTAGAAATTGAATTGAAAACACTCTTGAAAAAAGATGAATATAATCGTCTAAAAGACCAGTTCACAGACGTCACTCCTGTTCTTCAAAAAAATTACTACATAGACACGCCTGATTTTGAACTGCGAGAAAAGAAAGTCGCTATACGCATTCGCACTTTTGAAGACTGGGCAGAATTGACACTCAAAGTCCCACAAAGTGTCGGAAACATGGAATACAATCAAAAATTGCAACTAAAAGATGCTGAAGATTATCTGGCTAAAGAAGAACTTCCTCAGGGACTGGTGCTGGATGAATTGGCTAAACATGGTATCCAAAGTAAAAAATGGCAGGTTCTTGGTTGTCTAACAACGCTTCGCTATGAAATGCAAACACCAATTGGCCTCATGGCACTGGATGAAAGTCAGTACTTTGATATTACAGATTACGAATTAGAGCTTGAGGTGGAAAATCACGAGCTAGGAAAGCAAGATTTCCAGCAATTTTTAGAGAAAAATCAGATTGCTTATCAAAAAGCTCCTTCAAAATTGGTTCGATTTGTCAAAAGCATGAAAAATAGCTGAAATAATCTTCATTTTTTGGTAAAATAGAAAAGATAAAAATACACACATCCTAGTTCATATATGTAAGGCAGATATAACTAGGTTTTATAAAGTTTACAGAGGACGGTCTATAATGTCAGATAGAAAAAATATGAAACTTTTCGCGCTCAACTCTAACCAAGAGATTGCACAAAAAATTGCGGATGCTGTCGGTATTCCACTTGGAAAACTGTCATCACGTCAATTTTCTGATGGAGAAATCCAAGTAAATATCGAGGAAAGTGTCCGTGGTTATGATGTTTACATCATCCAATCAACAAGTTTCCCTGTTAACAACCACCTAATGGAATTGTTAATCATGGTCGATGCTTGTGTGCGCGCAAGTGCCCACAGTATCAACGTTGTCCTTCCATATTTTGGTTATGCACGTCAAGATCGTATCGCTTCACCACGTGAGCCACTTACAGCTAAACTAGTTGCTAATATGCTGGTTAAGGCTGGTGTTGATCGTGTCCTTACGCTTGATTTGCATGCTGTCCAAGTTCAAGGTTTCTTTGATATTCCTGTTGACAACCTCTACACAGTTCCTCTATTTGCAAAACATTACTGCGATAAGGGCCTACTTGGTTCAGATGTTGTTGTCGTTAGCCCTAAAAATTCAGGTGTAAAGCGTGCTCGTAGCTTAGCTGAATATCTTGATGCTCCTATCGCCATTATAGACTACCCTCAAGACGATGCAACTCGCAACGAAGGTTATATTATCGGTGATGTTGAAGGTAAAAAAGCTATCTTGATTGACGATATTTTAAATACAGGACGTACCTTCTCTGAAGCTGCTAAAATCGTTGAACGTGAAGGGGCTACAGAAATTTATGCTGTTTCTAGTCATGGTCTCTTCGTCGAAGGAGCTGCTGAACTTCTTGATAATACTAATATTAAAGAAATTCTTGTGACTGATTCAGTAGCAACAAAAGAAAAAACTCCTAAAAACGTATGCTACATCACTGCTAGTGAGTTAATTGGTGATGCTATCGTCCGTATCCACGAAAGAAAACCAGTCAGCCCACTCTTTGCCTACAACAAAAAGAAATAAGGTGATTCTTTGATTTATTTGGACAATGCTGCAACGACTCCCATGTCAGCAGTTGCTATTTCAGCGATGACCAAGGTTATGCAAGAAACCCACGGAAATCCATCTAGTATTCATGGTCATGGTCGTCAAGCTGGCAAACTCTTGCGAGAAGCCCGTCAGGAACTAGCTCAGTTACTGGGGACAAAACCTCAACATATCTTTTTCACTTCTGGTGGGACTGAAGGCAACAATACTGCTATCATTGGCTACTGTCTTCGTCATCAAGAACGAGGAAAACATATCATCACAACTGCCATCGAACACCATGCTGTCCTTGAAACGATTGATTACTTGGTTCAACACTTTGGTTTTGAAGTAACCATGATCCAACCAGAAAATCAAGAAATCACAGCCCAGCAAATTCAAGAGGCCTTACGTGATGATACAATTTTGGTTTCTACCATGTTTGCTAATAATGAGACAGGAAACCTACTTCCCATTGCTGAAATTGGCCAAATCCTCAAGCAACACCCAGCTGCCTACCATGTTGATGCAGTTCAGGCTATTGGCAAAATTCCAATTCACCCAGAAGAATTAGGCATTGATTTTCTCACTGCTTCAGCCCATAAATTCCATGGCCCTAAGGGAATCGGCTTTCTCTACGCATCAAGTATAGACTTTGATTCCTATCTCCATGGCGGAGACCAAGAACAGAAAAAACGTGCAGGCACTGAAAATCTAGCTGGCATCGTTGCTATGGTTGCAGCTCTAAAAGAAGACCTAGAAAAACAAGATAAACATTTCCAACATGTACAAAATCTAGAAACTGCTTTTCTTGCGGAGCTTGAGGAAGTTCAGTATTATCTGAATAGAGGACAAGATCATCTTCCTTATGTTCTCAATATTGGATTTCCTGGTCAAAAAAACGACCTTTTACTCCTCCGTCTAGATTTAGCTGGAATTTCTATCTCTACTGGCTCAGCTTGCACTGCAGGCATTGTCCAATCCAGCCATGTTCTTGAAGCCATGTACGGGGCAAATTCAGAACGATTAAAGGAATCCGTTCGCATCAGTTTATCGCCACAAAATACTATCGAAGACCTACAAACCCTCGCAAAAACCTTAAAAGAAATTATCGGAGGTTAGCCATATGGCATTTGAAAAAACCATTCAGTTAAAAAATTGTCGTTACGACTACACTCTTAGCCCTTCTGTTAAGAAATTCACCCTCAAGGACAATACTTTTTTTGAAACAAAAGTTGGTAACTATGAACTGACTCGCCTACTTGAAAAGGTACCAAACAGCGGAGAAGGCTTCCAACTAAAAATCATTATCAACAAGGAACTCACAGGGGCTAAAATCAATATCACTGACAAGTTTGGCCTTCGCCTGGTTGATATTTTCAAATCAGAAGACCACCACATTCATCAGGAAAAATTCTACTTCCTCATGGATAGTTTGGTAGAACGTGGTGTCTTTACAAAATCTGAAAGATAGGTCACATATGTTTGAACTAACCTATAAAGATAGCTATCAGGTAGAGCGGACTCTCAAGTACGAGGATTATGAATCACTCATGCTAGCTTTGTCAGGCTGTGTGACCCTGCCAGATACACTTTATGTGACTTCTTTAACCTTTAAGGGACAGGAAGTTTACCAGGGACTGGTTGGAGACCTCTACCGTTTTCTATCACATGCAGATTTTTTACATCAAAACTAAGATTTTTCTTAGTTTTTTCTTGTTTTTGTTGATTTTTTCACAATGTTTCTATAAAATAGAAGAATAGAAAGGTTGTGATTTTGTGAAAGATAAACAGTCTGCTATTCCAAAAGCTACAGCAAAAAGACTCTCTCTCTACTATCGAATTTTTAAGAGATTTCATGCAGAAAAGATTGAACGTGCCAACTCTAAGCAAATTGCAGAGGCCATTGGAATTGATTCAGCGACCGTACGTCGTGATTTTTCCTATTTTGGTGAACTTGGTCGTCGTGGTTTTGGCTATGATGTCAAAAAACTGATGACGTTTTTTGCCGATTTGCTCAATGATAACTCTATTACCAATGTCATGCTTGTTGGTATTGGTAATATGGGCCATGCCCTTCTCCACTACCGCTTCCATGAGCGTAACAAAATGAAGATTATCATGGCCTTTGACCTAGATGACCATCCTGAAGTTGGTACCCAAACTCCTGATGGAATTCCCATTTACGGGATTTCTCAAATCAAGGATAAAATCAAGGATGCTGATGTGAAGACTGCTATCCTGACTGTTCCTAGCGTTAAATCCCAAGAGGTTGCCAATCTCTTGGTGGATGCTGGTGTGAAAGGAATTCTCAGTTTTTCACCAGTCCATCTGCATTTACCAAAAGATGTAGTCGTTCAGTATGTCGATTTGACAAGTGAACTCCAAACCCTCCTCTATTTTATGCGAAAAGAGGATTAGAAAGCGAAAATCATTTTATGAAAAAACCAGTTATTGGGATTACAGGAAACGAAAAAACTCATCCAGATGATGACATCATGATGAGCTACGCAGCAAAAGGCTTTGTGGAAGGCGTTAAAGACGCTGGAGGGATTCCCATCATCCTACCGATTGGTGATCAAGAAATGGCCTGCTACTATATCAGTATGATTGACAAGCTCATCTTGACAGGTGGGCAAAATGTTGATCCAAAATTCTATGGTGAACCAAAAACTATTGATAGCGATGACTACCACCTTCAAAGAGATATCTTCGAGTTGGCCCTCATCAAGGAAGCTATTAAACAGAAAAAGCCGATTTTCTCTGTCTGCCGTGGGACTCAGCTCTTTAACGTTGCCATGGGTGGAACTTTGTATCAAGATATCGAAGACCACTGGCAGGATTGTTCTGCCGAGTACACAACCCAGCGCTTGGTAACCGAACCAGATACTGTTCTTCGAGAAATCTATGGAGAAATCTCCCATATCAACTCTTTCCACCACCAGAGTATCAAGGATTTAGCTCCCAACTTAAAGATTGCAGCTCATGATCCTAAGGATGGTATCATTGAAGCTGTCATGAGTACGGATGATGTCGCCTTTCTCGGTGTCCAATGGCATCCAGAGTTTCTTTTTGAAAATCGCCCCAAAGATAAAAACCTCTTTGACTATGTCGTTAATGAACTTTAGATTAAATCCGTCTTTTCACGATAACTAAAGTAATTAGAATGAGAGACAATCAAATGGTCCAAAAGGACAATCCCCATCAGGTCACAGGCTTCTTTTACAAGTTTAGTGACATGATCATCATTTCGGCTAGGGGCTACCGCTCCCGAAGGATGATTGTGAACCAATATGAGAGAAGTCGCCATATGCTTGATAGCATAGTGAAGAATCTCTCGCGGCTCAGCGATACTACGAGTTGCAGAACCGATAAAAATGGTCTGTTGATGGATGATTTGATTTTGAGTATTGAGATAGAGCGCCACCAGGTGCTCTTGTTTTTTATGTCCCAACTCCTGCTGCATCTTCTTGGCCAACTTTTGACTGCTGAGAATACTTTCCATCTCAAGAGTCTCATGTTTGTGAATACGATGGCCCAGTTCAATCATAGCTTGTAATTCTATGGCCTTAACTCGGCCAATACCAGACAGACTCTGCAATTCCTGCAGGGTCATTTTTTTCAAATCTGTTAGGCTTGAAAGATTGTTCAAAACTTTCTGGGCAATTTCAAAAACGCTAGCTTGACGTGTTCCTGTCCTAAGTAAAATAGCTAGCAACTCTTGATTACTGAGCGCTTCAACTCCTTCTTTTGCCAGCCTTTCTCTTGGCAACAGTGAATCTTCTTGGAATGAAATACTATACATAAAAATCCTCCTCACTTTATTATTCGTGAGAAGGATGGAAAATTATATTTTTTTCTCAATTGGGGCTACACTAGCTAAAAGTTTTTTCAAACCTACTTCTGGGAAATTGATTTTTAATTCCTGCGTAGCACCGCTTCCTGAAACTTCCAGAACAGTTCCCTCTCCCCATTTCTTGTGGAGAGCAATGTCACCAATGGACCAATTTGCCTCGCTAGACCCTGATTTTGATCCAGTAGTAAATTGACCAAATGGGAGACCGCTTGACTGGATAGTTTTTGGGGCCGCACTGCGTTTACGGTCTTGAAGAGCCTGAGCCAAACTCATACCTTGACCGAAGGCAACCCCACCACTGCTATAAGATGCCTTAAAGCTTGTATTGGCTGGACGAGCCAATCCTTGATACTCAAGTAAGTCTGAACTGATTTCGTTAATAAAACGAGTCGGACGGTTGTAGTTGGTACGACCGAAAAGCAGGCGCGAGTTAGCATTTGTCAGATAGAGAATTTTCTCTGCACGCGTAATTCCTACATAGGCCAGACGGCGTTCTTCTTCCAATTCATCTTGATCTTCAGCTGCACGGCTAAGCGGAAAGACATTTTCTTCCATCCCAATCAAAAAGACAACTGGAAACTCGAGACCTTTGGCAGCATGCAGGGTCATCAAGGTCACTTCTGATGTCTCCTGACTACCTGAATCTGTGTCCGCAATCAAGGCCAGGTCATTTAAGAAACGACTTAGTTTGTCCAAACCAGTTTCTTCTTCTGGTCCATCAGAGGTGTCATCAAAGTTTTTCGTCACAGAAAGGAACTCTTCAATATTTTCAACCCTAGCCTTGCTTTCTAAAGTCGCTTGAGCATTTAGAATATCGACGTAACCTGTTTTTTCTAGGACGGCCTCAACCAACTCTGTAATATTTAATTGATCTAGCTGCTCTCGTAAATCTAGAATCATATTGGCAAAATCCCAGATAGACTGGGCTGCTTTACCCTTGATACCAGATAACATGATGTTTGCTGAAGTATCCAGCATAGACATATCTTGCATATTCGCAAAATCACGGATTTTCTCAACAGTGCCTGGGCCAATTCCTCGTTTAGGTTCGTTGATAATACGTTCAAAACTGATATTATCACTCAAATTAGCAATGAGGTTGAGATAAGCAATAATATCGCGGATTTCCTTACGACTGTAGAACTTAGTTCCTCCAACCATGGTATATGGGATATTGGACTTAAGAAGGGCTTCCTCAATAGTACGAGACTGCGCATTAGTACGATAGAGAACTGCAAAATCCTTGTGAAGGAAGTTTTGACTGCGACTAAGTTCATCGATGGTTCTAGCTACAAATACAGCCTCATCCAACTCATCATTTGCACGATAGTAAACGATTTGTTCCCCATCAGCATTTTGAGTCCAGAGATTCTTAGGACGGCGGTTTTTATTATTTTTAATGACCTCGTTGGCCGCTTGCAGAATGGTTTTAGTTGAACGGTAATTCTCCTCCAACAAAACAACCTTGGCTTGGGGATAATCCTTTTCGAAGTCCAAGATATTCTGCATATCAGCACCACGCCAGCCATAGATAGACTGATCCGCATCCCCAACCACACAGATGTTTTTAAAGCGCGAAGCCAAGAGTTTGACTAATTGATACTGGGCATGGTTGGTATCTTGGTACTCATCAACATGGATGTACTGAAACTTCTGTTGATAGTAGGTCAAGACATCAGGATTCTGATCAAAGAGACGCAAGGTCAGCATAATCAAATCATCAAAGTCAACCGACTCCGACTGACGCAATTCTTTCTGATAGGCTGTATAACACTGAGCCACGATTTGCGTGTACATATCACCAGCTTGAGCAGCATAAGCCACATCATCAATCAAATCATTCTTAGCATTGGAAATGGTCCCTAAAATGCTCCGTTCATTCCATTTTTTAGGATCCAAGTTCAACTGTTTGAGAATGCGTTTCATGAGCGTCCGCTGTTCACCAGGATCTACAATAGTGAAATTGCGGTTGTAGCCAATATGGTCCGCATCGCGACGCAAAATACGAACACACATGGAGTGGAAGGTCGCAATCAGACAGTCCTGAGTGGCTGGATTGAGGCTATAAGCACGCTCCTTCATCTCACGCGCAGCCTTATTAGTAAAGGTAATGGCCAAGATATTCCACGGATTGATCAGCTTTTCATCAATCAGATAGGCAATGCGGTGGGTCAAAACTCGGGTCTTTCCAGAACCAGCCCCCGCCATAATCAACAAGGGACCTTCTGTCGTTTGCACCGCCTCAGCCTGACGGTCATTCATTCCATTTAATAATGCGTTCATCTTCTCTTCCTTACTCTTGAAGTCAATATTTCTATTATATCAGAATTCAGGGAAAATATCTTTACCTAGACTGGTTACGTGTAGAAGGCAACTTCTTATATTTAGATAAAAAATGAGCTTGGATAGTATTTCCAAACTCATTTTTTACTCAATGAAAATCGAAGTGCAAACTAGGAAGCTAGCCGCAGGCTGTACTTGAGTACGGCAAGGTAAAGCTGACGTGGTTTGAATTTGATTTTCGAAGAGTATAAAGTCAATTACAATATACTAGAACAAGCCTAATACTGTTCCATCGCTTTCAACATCCATGTTGAGAGCTGCTGGACGTTTTGGTAGGCCTGGCATGGTCATGACATCGCCAGTTAATGCAACGATAAAGCCTGCACCTAATTTTGGTACCAATTCACGAATGGTAATTTCAAAGTTTTCTGGTGCTCCAAGCGAATTTGGATTGTCTGAGAAGCTATACTGGGTCTTAGCCATACAGATTGGCAATTTGTCCCAACCATTTTGAACGATTTGAGCGATTTGTGTTTGAGCTTTCTTTTCAAAGTTCACTTTACTACCACGGTAGATTTCAGTAACAATCTTTTCAATCTTTTCTTGAACAGAAAGGTCATTGTCATACAAACGTTTATAGTTAGCTGGGGTTTCAGCGATGGTTTTGACAACTGTTTCGGCAAGTGCTACTCCACCTTCTGCACCATCAGCCCAGACACTAGCCAATTCAACTGGTACATCGATTGACTCACAAAGTTCTTTCAAGGCTGCAATTTCAGCCTCTGTATCAGATACAAATTCGTTAATAGCTACGACTGCTGGAATACCGAACTTACGGATATTTACAACGTGGCGTTTCAAGTTAGCAAAACCGGCACGAACTGCTTCCACATTTTCCTCTGTCAGAGCATCTTTAGCCACGCCACCATTCATCTTAAGGGCACGAAGGGTTGCAACAATAACTACTGCATCTGGAGATGTTGGCAAGTTTGGTGTCTTAATATCAAGGAATTTCTCGGCACCAAGGTCTGCACCAAAACCAGCTTCAGTAACTGTGTAATCAGCCAAGTGAAGGGCTGTAGTCGTTGCCAAGACAGAGTTACATCCGTGAGCAATATTGGCAAATGGACCACCATGTACGAAGGCAGGTGTACCGTAAATTGTCTGCACCAAGTTTGGCTTAATAGCATCCTTCAAGATTAATGCTAAAGCACCTTCAACCTGTAGATCACCAACAGAAACAGGTGTACGGTCGTAACGATATCCGATAACAATGTTAGCCAAGCGGCGTTTCAAGTCCTCGATGTCTGTTGCCAAGCAAAGAATCGCCATGATTTCGGAAGCGACGGTAATGTCAAAGCCATCCTCACGTGGAATACCATTTAGAGGGCCACCAAGTCCAACTGTCACATGGCGAAGAGCACGGTCGTTCAAGTCCACAACACGTTTCCAGAGGATACGACGTTGATCAATTCCCAACTCATTTCCTTGGTGTAAGTGGTTGTCAATCAAGGCAGAAAGCGCATTGTTGGCAGTCGTAATGGCATGCATGTCCCCAGTAAAGTGAAGGTTGATGTCTTCCATTGGCAGAACTTGGGCATAACCACCACCTGCCGCACCACCCTTAATCCCCATTACTGGACCAAGAGATGGTTCACGAATAGCAATCATGGTTTTCTTGCCAATCTTGTTCAAGGCATCCGCCAGACCAATGGTAATAGTTGATTTTCCTTCACCTGCAGGTGTTGGGTTGATGGCAGTAACCAAAATCAATTTTCCAACTGGATTGCTCTCAACTGCACGAATTTTATCAAAGCTGAGCTTAGCCTTGTACTTTCCATACAACTCCAAATCATCGTAAGAAATACCAAGTTTCTCTACAACATCAACGATTGGTTTTAACTCAATACTCTGTGCGATTTCAATATCTGTTTTCATTCAAAACTCCTCTAACCTCTTATATGATAATTCATTATAACACAAAACAAGATTTTTAACATCCTTAAACTCTCCAAACGTTCGTAAATATCCCTTATTTTTAAGGTTTTTAGAGTCCTTTCTTAAATTTTATATGGCTTTATAGTTTGAAACTATATTCTTTCCTTTTACCAAATTTTTATCACTTTCATTTTACTTACCGTTTATTTTTGTGTACAATAGTGCTATGAAAATTTTAGTTACATCGGGCGGTACCAGTGAAGCTATCGATAGCGTCCGCTCTATCACTAACCATTCTACAGGTCGCTTAGGGAAAATCATCACAGAAACCCTGCTTGCTGCAGGACATGAAGTTTGTTTGATAACGACAAAACGAGCTGTGAAGCCAGTAGCCCATCCTAATCTAAGTATTCGAGAAATTAACAATACCAAGGATCTTCTTCTTGAAATGAAAGAACGTATTCAGGATTATCAGGTCTTGATTCACTCAATGGCCGTATCTGATTACACTCCTGTTTATATGGCAGGACTTGAGGAAGTTCAGGCTAGCTCCAATCTAGAAGAATTTTTAAGCAGGCAGAATCATCAAGCTAAGATTTCTTCAACTGATGAGGTTCAGGTTTTATTCCTGAAAAAAACACCCAAAATCATCTCTCTAGTCAAGAAATGGAATCCTGCTATTCATCTGATTGGTTTCAAACTGCTGGTTGATGTCTCTGAGGATTATCTCATCGAGATTGCCAGAAAAAGTCTTATCAAGAACCAAGCTGACTTAATCATTGCGAATGACCTGACTCAAATCTCACCAAACCAGCATCGTGCAATCTTTGTTGAAAAAGATCAGCTTCAAACAGTCCAGACTAAAGAAGAAATTGCAGAACTCCTCCTTGAAAAAATTCAAGCCTATCATTCATAGAAAGGAAAGCTATGGCACATATTCTCTTGGCTGTAACGGGGTCTATCGCCTCTTACAAGTCGGCAGATTTAGTCAGTTCTCTAAAAAAACAAGGTCATCAAGTCACTGTTTTAATGACTCAGGCTGCTACAGAGTTTATCCAACCTTTGACACTACAGGTACTCTCACAGAATCCTGTCCACTTGGATGTCATGAAGGAACCCTATCCTGATCAGGTCAATCATATCGAACTTGGAAAAAAGGCGGATTTATTTATTGTGGCCCCTGCAACTGCTAACACTATTGCAAAACTAGCCCACGGATTTGCGGACAATATGGTGACCAGTACAGCTCTAGCATTGCCCAGTCATATTCCTAAACTAATAGCTCCTGCTATGAATACAAAGATGTATGAACATCCGGCAACTCAGGCTAATCTGAAAACATTAGAAAGCTACGGCTATCAGCTGATTGCTCCTAAGAAATCCCTACTAGCTTGTGGAGACCATGGACGAGGAGCATTAGCTGACCTCACAATTATTTTAGAAAGAATAAAGGAAACTCTCGATGAAAAAACGCTCTAATATTGCACCCATTGCTATCTTTTTTGCAACCATGCTCGTGATTCATTTTCTGAGCTCACTTATCTTTAACCTTTTCCCATTTCCAATCAAACCGACCATCGTTCATATTCCTGTCATTATTGCCAGCATTATCTACGGTCCACGAGTTGGGGTTACACTTGGATTTTTGATGGGGCTACTTAGTTTAACTGTTAACACGATTACAATTCTACCGACAAGCTACCTCTTCTCACCATTCGTACCAAACGGAAACATCTACTCAGCTATTATAGCTATCGTCCCACGTATTTTGATTGGTTTAACTCCTTATCTAGTCTATAAACTGATGAAAAACAAGACTGGTCTGATTCTAGCTGGTGCCCTTGGTTCACTTACCAATACAGTCTTTGTCCTTGGTGGAATTTTCTACCTTTTTGGAAATGTTTTTGATGGTAATATCCAAAAACTCCTAGCAACTGTTATCTCAACAAATTCAATCGCCGAATTAGTCATTTCTGCAGTTCTAACCCTAGCTATTGTTCCAAGACTACAAACCTTGAAGAAATAAAAATAATCTCCGCTTTCAAGCTTGAAGGTGGAGATTTTGTTTGAAGTAGTTTCTTTATAGTGAACTTTTTACTAAAAAACGACCTATAAACCTAAGTAAATCCTTGCTTTATTGTCTTGTTTATTGTACTATACTAGTGTATATACAGAAAAAAGGAGATTCTTATGAATACACGGAAAAAGACACAATTTATGACAATGACTGCCCTTTTAACGGCTATTGCAATTTTGATTCCAATTGTTATGCCTTTCAAGATTGTCATTCCACCTGCTTCCTATACTTTAGGAAGCCACATCGCTATTTTTATTGCCATGTTCTTATCGCCCTTGATGGCTGTTTTTGTCATCCTAGCCTCTAGTTTTGGATTTTTGATGGCTGGCTATCCCATGGTTATCGTATTTCGAGCTTTTTCCCATATCTTTTTTGGGACTTTGGGAGCTCTTTACCTACAAAAATTCCCCGATACCCTAGATAAACCAAAAGCTTCCTGGATTTTTAACTTTGTTTTAGCGCTTATCCATGCCCTTGCTGAAGTATTGGCCTGTGTCGTTTTTTACGCAACTTCTGGTACCAATGTAGAAAATATGTTTTATGTTCTATTTGTACTAGTTGGATTTGGCACAATTATCCATAGTATGGTAGACTATACATTAGCACTAGCTGTCTATAAAGTGCTTCGAAAACGCCGTTAAAAGGAAAAGCTATGACAAAAGATCGCAAACAAGCTCTGCTCCAACTCTTGAAAGAAGCTCCTAAAGCCCTTAATGGCCAAAGTTTGGCGGAACATTTTCATGTCACACGTCAGGTCATTGTGCAGGACATTGCAATTTTGAGAGCCGATGGCGCTCCTATCCTATCCACTAATCGTGGCTACGTCTATAAGCAAATTGAAACCAATCCTTATGTTCACAAACTTTTCAAAGTGAAACATGAAGTTGAAGAAATCGGTCAAGAACTCCTTGCTATCGTTGATAATGGTGGACGTGTTCAAAATACCTTGATTGACCATCCCGTCTATGGAGAAATTGAAACCTTGCTTAAACTGTCTTGTCGCAGAGATGTGCAACATTTTCTAGAACAAGTCGAGCATTCTGATTTTAAACCTTTATCTGAATTGACAGATGGTATCCATTACCACCTAGTTGAAGCCGAAACACAACAAGACCTCCACTATATCGAGGAGGCCTTGGATCAGCTAGGTTATTTAGTAAAGGATTAGAAAATTTTCTTTTCCCAATCGTCTTCTGTACTGTGGCGGTAGAAAAACTCTGACTTGTCAGGAGCTTCCATCATTTCCATCAAAGGTAGCATATCATAGGCCAGATCCAAGCTTGGAATCTGGTCTTTTTGAATCCAATAGTTCAAATAGTAACAATGATATTTAAAAACCACATTGAATGAAAATTAACAACTACTTGCTTACTAAAAATATATCACCAGTTATGTTGATCAACATTATCCTTAGTCACAAGATAAATTGGAGAAACTGTTTCTTTTTCCAGTTTTTTCCCTTGATAATGATCTATTGCTGATTGAATAGCAATTTCACCCATCTTAGCTGGTTGCTGAGCAATAGTGGCAGTAATATCACCTTTTGCAATAGCATCATGTGCATCTGGTTGACCATCAATACCAACAATTAATACATTGCTAAGACCAGCTGCTTTTACTGCTTGTGCAGCTCCTAACGCCATCTCATCATTCTGTGCAAAGATTGCTTGTACTTCTTTGTTTCCTTGAATCATATTTTGCGCTGTATTCAAAGCTTTTGCGCGATCAAAATTAGCGGATTGACTAGAAAGAACATCTAAATTTGTCTTTGAAATTTGTTCAAATCCTTTACCTCTATCTACAGTTGCAGAAGCGCCAGGGACTCCTGATAATTCAAAAGTTTTTGCTTTTTCTCCCAATTGCTTGGTAATAAATTCTGCAGCCATTTTACCTGCTTCTACGTTATCAGAAGCAACAGTTGTCAAGACTTCACCACCATTACTACCGCGGTCAATTAAGATTACCGGAATGTTTGCATTATTAGCAGCTTTAATAGATGTAACAATTGCATCAGAATCAACTGGATTAATTAGTAAAGCATCTACATTTTGACTAATAAAATTTTGAATATCATCTGCTTGTCTAGCAGCATCATCTTGTGCATCTGCTATCTTCAAAGTTACTTCTTTTTCCCCTGCAGCTTTTTCAAGGCCATCTTTCATAGCCACAAAATAAGGATTGTTAGTAGTAGAAATAGAAACTCCTAATTTTAATTCTTTTGCCGACTTTTGAGTCGTAGATTTATTATCATTTGATGAATTTCCTAAACCAGTTTTTCCACAAGCTACTAAAGCAAAAATAAATGTTACAAACAAAGCAAAAATGCTAATTTTTTTAATATTTTTCATGTTATTACTCCTCGTAATATATATCTATAGGGATAGTTTCAATCCCGATTATTGTACGTCATCTAATAAATTGTTACTATTTCCAAAAAAATTGAAAATTATTCTACTGTTTTACAACTTTAAAACGATCAATCAGAACAGCAATTAAGATTACAACTCCTTTTACTACTTGTTGCCAAAATGCTGAAACACCAATAATATTAAGTCCATTATTCAAAACTCCAATAATTAAAGCACCTATTAGAGTCCCAAGTATACGACCTTTACCTCCAGATAAAGAGGTTCCTCCAAGAACAACAGCTGCAATAGCATCCATTTCATAACTAGCACCTGCTGTTGGTTGAGCAGAACTTAAGCGTGATGTTATAATTAATCCAGAAATTGAAGCCATAATACCTGATATTGAATAAATGATAATTTTCACTTTATTTAATTTCACACCTGATATATATGCTGCTTTTTCATTCCCCCCTATAGCATATACAGATTTACCAAATGCTGTTTTATGAAGTAAAACATATAAAACAATAAATACAATAAACATAATAATTACAGGAAATGGAATTCCTACTATGTAACCTTGCCCCAAAAATTGAAATAAGAATGTATCACTTAATCCTTTTGTAATAGGATTCCCATTTGTATAAACAAGTGTTGCTCCCCTAAAAATAGTCATAGTCGCTAAAGTGACGATAAATGGAGCTAATTTCCCGTAGGAAATCAATAACCCATTCATCATACCTAGAATGCAACCCAAAATTAAAGAGATGAGAATTGCTAACGTAACAGGCATTCCAGATCCTAATAAACCTGCTGTTAGCGCGCTGGATAAGGCTAAAATTGATCCTACTGATAAATCGATTCCACCTGTTAGAATAACAAAAGTCATTCCAAAAGCAATCAGTGCATTTGATGTTACTTGCAATAGTAAATTTAACAGATTATTTGCTGTTAAAAAATTTGAATTGATAATAGTGATGACAGCCATTAAAATTATCAATGCTATTACCGTTGTCAATTCTGACATGTACTTCATAGTATTTTTCACACTATTGTCCTCCTGTAGCTAGTTGCATAACTTTTTCTTGTGTAGCTTCTCGACGTGTTAATTCCCCACTAATTCTACCTTCATGCATGACCATAATGCGATCACTGACTCCAATCACTTCTGGTAAATCTGAAGAGACCATAATAATCGGTACACCTCGTTCAGCTAATTCATTCATTAATTGGTAAATTTCACGCTTAGCTCCAACATCTACCCCACGAGTTGGCTCATCTAAAATCAGTACTTTTGGTGCAATACCTATCCATTTTGCTAAAACTACTTTCTGTTGATTACCACCAGAAAGTGTCCCAACTTCCTTATCTGGATAACCTGATTTAATTTGTAACCTATCAATTAAGCGTTGTACAAATATACCACTTGTTTTATTATCGAAAATGCCATTTTTAACAAAATCACGAGTACTAGGTAAAGTCATATTATCTTTAATAGAAAAATCTAAAATCAATCCCTCATCTTTACGATCTTCTGTTAAGAAACCAATTCCATGCTTAATTGCTTCAAAAGGATTTTTAATTATCAGTTGTTCTCCGTTTATTATAATTTGACCAGATTTTAAAGAATCAATTCCAAAAATTGCTCGCATTATTTCAGTACGACCAGCACCCATCAAACCAGAAAAACCAAGAATTTCCCCTTGACGTACATAGAAAGAAATATCCGTAAAAGCATCACCAGAAAGATTCTTAGCTTGAAAAACAATATTCCCAATCTCAGCCTTTTTTTCTGGATAATAATCTTCTAATTCACGGCCTACCATCTTCTGAACTAATTCATCTGCATTAGTAAACTTCGTTTTCTTGGTATCAATTACAAACCCATCCCTCATAACAGTTATAAGATCTGTGATCTTAAAGATTTCTTCCATCCGATGTGAAATATACACAATACCTACACCATCAGATTTTAATCCTTCTATCACTTTAAAAAGTGTTTCAGTTTCACGATCAGTTAAAGCTGCTGTGGGTTCATCCATAATTAACAAGGAAACTTCTGATAATAAACATTTTGCTATTTCTATCATTTGTTGTTGTCCGACTGATAATTGACCAATGATTGCATCGAGAGGAATAGAGATATTAAGACGTTTAAATGCTTCTTTAGCTTTCCTTTCCATACTAACTTTATCTAGAAACCCAATCGAATTTTTAATTTCTCTTCCTAAAAAAAGATTATCAAGTACAGTCATATCTGGCCAAGTATTCATTTCCTGATGAATAAAACTCAGTCCAAACCGTTCTGCCTCTTGAGGATTAGAAAATGTTTTTTCTTTTCCATCAATAAAAATAGTTCCTGAAGTAGCTGGAAAAAGTCCAGTTAAAATATTCATTAAGGTTGATTTGCCTGCGCCATTCTCCCCCATTAAAGCATGAACTTCTCCTGAATTAAGAACCAAATCAATACTTTCTAAAACACGATTATTCCCAAAAGATTTTGAAATATTCTTCATTTCAATTTTCATAGGCAACCCCCTTCTAAATAATAACTCCTGATTGCAAGATTATATTCGAATATGGTGTATCTTCCCCAGTGCGAATAACTGCCTTAACTTTAGTATTCATAGCTTTCAATTCTTCATGACTAATATATTCAATAATTATATTCGATCCTAAAAGATCTAGAACTGCTTGCCACTGTTCTTTGTTTTTTTCCTTAATTTCTTCTGCTAAGAAAATTTTTTCAATAAGTACATGATCTGAATATTCTTTTAAAACTTCTAAAAAACTTGGACTACCTTTTCTTAATGCTAAATCAATTTTATCAACACCTTTTGGAACTGGCAATCCTAAATCTCCGATACAAACCAAATCCATATGACCTAAATCATCAGCTAGTTTCGCTATATTACTATTTAAAATCCCATATTTCTTCATATCCTGAATGCTCCTTTATTTCTTTCAAACTCGGCATACCTCCTTGCGCTCCAAATCTTTGAACAGAAAGATGTGAAGCAATCGTTGCAAAGGACAATGCAATATCCATCTCTTTTCCTTTTGAGATAGCATAAGCAAAAGCACCATTAAACGTATCTCCTGCTCCTGTAGTATCAACTACTTCTGCTTTTATAGCAGGAATTTTCTTAACTGCTGTCCCATCATAATAAATAGAACCTTCAACTCCTAATGTCACAATCATTTTATTAGGATAAATTTTAATAATTTCTTCTAATTTCTTATCTGGAAAAAGCTCTGAACATTCGTGCTCGTTAGGAGTAATAAAATCACAAAAAGGAATCATCTCTTTGTCTGTTTCTCTAGCTGGTGCAGGATTGTAAAGAACCTTAACTTGATTTTCTTGGCAAAATTTAGCTATAGATAAGTTGGCTTCATGTGGTATTTCATTCTGTAATACAACAATACTTGCATCACTAAGTAATTTCCACTCATTTTTCCAATCATTTGTTTTAACTAAATTATTAGCTCCGGGATAATAAATAATCCTATTATCACCTCCATATAAAGTAATTTGTGCAACTCCTGTAGACTGTGGTATCGTTCCCACATATGCTGTAGAAATATCATTATTTTGCAGATTACTTAATAAATCTGCTGAAAAAATATCTTCTCCTACGTTCCCAAATATGTAAATATTATCTTCAACACTGGATAATCTACCAATAGCTACAGCTTGATTTGCACCTTTTCCACCTGGAACTATATTAAATGAATCGCCAAAAATCGTTTCACCTCCTTCTGGAATCCTTTTTGTTCTCATAACTAAGTCCATTGAAATGCTTCCAACAACAACAATTTTACTCATTTCTTTCTCCTTAATGTATTTCTTTCTATGTACCTAACAGGGAGTTTAATTTTAGCTTCATCTATAGAGAACTTATTTGCCATATTATAGATTAGCTTTGCAGCCTGTTCTCCCATTTTATATGATGATTGGTGGATAGTTGATAAAGAAGGATAAATAAATTGACTAAGTACAATATCATCATAACCAATGATTTGAATATCATCTGGAATTTTTTTCCCAATTGCTAAAATTTCATGAATATAAGCTATCGCATGAATATCAGAAGGTGCTATAATACTATCAATATTTGGATTTCTTTTTAGATTCTCTTTAGCTTCTTTTTGAATTTTTTCAAAGTCAAAAGTTTCACTTTCTTCAATACAAATTTCTAAATTTTTATTCCTCAAATAGTTTAAACTTGCTTCAAATCGTTCCACAATATTCTCAGCTTTATCATCTAAAACTTTGATGATCATAACCTGCTCAGCGCCAGCATTCCAAATTGCTTTAGCAGCCAAACGTCCACCCAACTGATTATCAGAAAAAACACCATAGCCTGTATCTTTACTAATCCGGTCAACCACAACAACAGGTAATGTTAGATTTGGAAATTCCTTTGTAAAGTCAAGGGTTGTTATAATACCAGCTGCATTTGTTTTTAACAAAAGGTTTATATATTCTTCTAACGAATCATGATCTGAAATAGTACCAACCATAATCCTATAACCTTTATCTTTCAAATATGATTCGGCTCCTCGAACCAATCTTGGGAAGAACGGATTAGAAATATCTGGCAATAAGAGTCCTACCATTTGATTTTTTTTAGTTTTTAAAGATTGTGCTAATACATTTGGTGTGTAATTTAATTTCTTGATAGCATTTTTTATCTTTTCTCTCGCATCATCTCCGACATAGCCTTTTTTCGAAATATATCTTGAAACTGTTGACTTTGATACTCCGGCTTCTTCAGCAACCTGTTTTATTGTAGTCATCACTCCTCCTTTTTATTGTGGAACCGTTCCCTTATTTATATAGTAAGCGTTTTCTTTTGTTTTGTCAATACTTTTTTAGAAATATTTTAAATTTATTTCAGAGTACACATGTTTTTACTAATCTCCTATTACTATTAGATACGAAACACAACAAGACCTCCACTATATCGAGGAGGCCTTGGATCAACTCGGTTATTTAGTAAAAGACTAGAAAATTTTCTTTTCCCAATCGTCTTCTGTACTGTGGCGGTAGAAAAACTCTGACTTGTCAGGAGCTTCCATCATCTCCATCAAAGGTAGCATATCATAGGCCAGATCCAAGTTTGGAATCTGGTCTTTTTGCACCCAAGAAACTTCTCCTTCATCTGAAGAGCGAAGGGTACCAGAGAACTCAGTCGCCTTATAACAAAAGACGATATAGCGCCCGCCTGTATCCAGAGGCCAATTTTTAATGCCGACAAGTTGAGGATTTTGGATAGTCAACCCTGTTTCTTCGTAGATTTCACGAATGACAGACTCCGCAAAAGCCTCACCATTTTCTACATGACCTCCTGGAAAGGCATAACCAGACCAGCGATTGGTTTCAGAAGAGCGATACTGCATAACCACGCGCTGGGTTTCGAGATCTTCAATCAGACAAATATTTGTTAAAATCGTTAATTGGGAACGGGACATAAATTTACTCACTTTCTAATTTATTAAATTTTCAGACTTGCACCAGTGCCATTAGCTTCTACTTTGTAAAATTATTTAGAATAGAATACCATACGTTTTTCCTTTATGGGCTTTCCAAGTTCAAGCATCTTTTCTTGTCCATCAAAAGTAAAAACCATTTTTTGATAGAAAGCTATGGCTCGCTTATTATCTTTCAATACCCATAAGAAAATTTCAGAAAAATGATTAAGAGCAGTCAAAGCTGCTCTAACTAACTTTTGTGCGATACCTTTTCCATAATAGTCTTTTAAAACATATAAAGCAATAATTTCACCAGCTTGAATAGTCTCATCACGAAAGTTTCCATAACTGATAAAACCAACTACCTTCATGCCATCTATCGCAATCAATGTATTTTCTGGATACTTTTGACTAAAGAATCGACACCTTTCCAATGTCATTGTCTCCTGAAATTCTGCAGGCAAAAGGTCGTCATAAGCCTCTCTCCACGCTTTCCAGTGAACGAGAGATTTACTTTCTATCTCTTCAGGAGTTTCCATTGATTTGATAACAACCGTCATTTATTTTCTTCTCCTTAATCCAACAGTCTGACTTCCTTTGCTACTTTTTGTAGAAATTTTTCTCTTGTTGAACTTGTATTCACTTCACGTCCTAACTCTCCTAAGATTGAAACCCTCTTTGTTTTGATACCGCAATGATTCAGGACAGCATTCTTTAATACTGATATTCCATAACTGTCTGGAATATTAATCGGACCTGAAAATACTTTGTACCACCAAGTTGGTGCCATGGAGGTTGCATAAATACTAGCTGTTTTTCCTTTTAGTAACTTTTTAAACTGATTACCTCTCAAGTAGTTCAAAATAAAGCTTCCTCGATTATTTGCTGAGTATGCAATGCCTGGCGTAAAAACACGATCAATCCACCCCTTCAATAGACTAGGCATACTACTCCACCAAATTGGATAAACAAAAATGAAATGATCTGCCCACTGAATTAATTCCTGAGATCGTAGAATAAACGGATCGTCCTCCATCCTTTGTCGATAACCATAACGTAAAACAGGATCAAACTCTTCCTCATTAAGATTAATCATTTCAAGTTCATGTCTCTTTGAGTCTATATTTTCTACAATCGTTTGAAAAATTGCTTGGCAGTAACTTTCTTTATCAGGATGTCCATTAATAACTAAAATATTCATAAAATTCCCCTAATCCAACGCCTTGACTTCCAGCATCATATCACGAATCTGAGCTGCTAGTTCAAAGTCAAGCACTTCAACTGCTTCTTGCATTTGTTTTTCAAGTTTCTTGACGAGTTCTTTGCGTTCTTGTTTGTTGAGGCTATTGATATCGACTTCCTTGTCTTCTTCCTTAGCAACTGCCTTGGTCACAGCAATCAGGTCACGGATTTCTTTCTTGATTGTCTGAGGCACAATACCGTGTTCTTCATTATAGGCCATCTGAATTTTCCGACGGCGAGCTGTTTCATCGATAGCACGTTGCATAGACTGAGTCACAGTGTCCGCATACATGATGACATGCCCTTCACTGTTACGGGCAGCACGACCAATGGTCTGGATAAGGCCACGTTCATTACGAAGGAATCCTTCCTTGTCGGCATCGAGAATAGCTACGAGACTCACTTCAGGAACGTCAATTCCTTCACGAAGGAGGTTGATTCCAACCAAAACATCAAAGACACCCAAGCGCAGGTCACGGATAATCTCTGTCCGCTCCAAGGTCTTGATATCCGAGTGCATGTACTTGACCTTGATACCCATTTCCTTGAAATAGTCGGTCAAATCTTCTGCCATTTTCTTGGTTAAAGTGGTAATAAAGGTACGCTCATTCTTTTCAACACGGGCATTAATTTCACCTAAGAGGTCATCAATCTGTCCCATAGTCGGACGTACTTCCACCTCAGGATCCAAAAGACCTGTTGGTCGAATGATTTGCTCAATCACTGTCTCGGTCTGTTCATTTTCATAGTCGCCAGGTGTCGCTGAAACGTAGACAATCTGATGCACATGACTTTCAAACTCTTCACGACGGAGGGGACGATTGTCCAAGGCTGACGGCAAACGGAAACCATAATTAACTAGCATTTCCTTACGCGAACGGTCACCATTGTACATGCCCTTGATTTGTCCCATAGTCATGTGGCTCTCGTCAATCATGATTAAGAAATCATCTGGGAAAAAGTCAAGAAGGGTATACGGAGGCTCACCTTCGCTACGCCCATCCATATGGCGTGAGTAGTTTTCAACCCCGTTGGTATAGCCCATCTCACGGAGCATTTCGATATCATACTCAGTCCTCTGTTTCAAGCGTTGCGCTTCAAGCAATTTGCCTTCCTTTTCAAAGATAACTAGTTGCTCTTCTAATTCTGCTTGAATCTTGGCAATAGCAACTTCCATATGGTCGTCATTGGTCACAAAGTGAGTAGCTGGGAAAATAGCCAAATGATCCACTTCTCCCAAGACCTGACCCGTCAAAGCTTCAACCTCACGAATACGGTCAATTTCGTCTCCAAAAAATTCTACTCGAAAGGCATGCTCATCACGAGAGGCTGGGAAAATCTCCACTACATCCCCACGAACGCGAAATCTTCCCCGTTGGAAATCAATATCATTTCGCTCAAACTGAATATCGACCAAGTCATTCAAGAGTTTATCACGAGAAATTTCAAGGCCTGGACGGAGACTAACGACACTATCAGCGTATTCCTTGGGCGAACCCAAACCATAGATACAAGAAACGGAAGCTACGACGATAACATCATTACGCTCCAGAAGGGCTGAAGTCGCTGAGTGACGAAGTTTGTCAATCTCATCATTGACAGAGCTATCCTTTTCAATATAGGTATCGCTAGAAGGGACATAGGCCTCAGGTTGGTAATAATCATAGTAGGATACGAAGTACTCAACAGCATTTTCAGGGAAAAATTCCTTAAATTCTCCATAGAGCTGGCCTGCTAGAGTTTTATTGTGGGCAATAACCAGAGTTGGTTTATTGACTTTGGAAATGACTTGACTCATGGTATAGGTCTTCCCTGTTCCGGTCGCTCCCATCAGAATCTGAGCTTTTTCTCCACCCTCGATATTATCAACCAACTGCTCGATAGCTTGTGGTTGATCTCCTGAAGGTTGGTATTTTGATACTAGTTTAAATTGATTATCTGTAATACGATTGATCATAAGAATCCTCTCTCGATATGCTATTCCTATTTTAGCATACTTATAGCATTTTCACGAAGAAAAGGACGGATCGAAGTCACATCCTTTCATTTTCTTTCTTTAATTGATAGACGAGGTAGAGAATCAGCAGTAGCAAGACCAGACTTGTCATGATAGAACCTTCTATGCCAAAAGAACCACCTGATAGCCAATCTTGATTACCTTGTGGTAAAAAGGTCATCAGCGATGTTCCTGACTGCTGACCACTAACTAAAATCCCACAGAGATTGCCTTGAGCAAAATTCCAGGCCCCATGAATACCTGCAACACCCCAAACTGTATCTGTTTTGAGGAGGTAAAGTGACATGGCAACTCCGAATAAGAAGAGATTTACTAAAGATAGTGGTGTTAGACCAGAATTGCCCATATGAAGCAGAGTAAAGAATAGGCTAGATATAAGAACAGCAAGTTTTAGATTGGTTCTTGAGGCCAATTGAGGAAGGAGCCAAGCACGGGCTACCACTTCTTCTGTTGTCCCCTGTAAAATCCAAAAAGGGATAGTAAAGACAACAACGGTAAGCGAATAAGGATTCAAGTGAATAGACTCAAAACGATATTGCCCTAATGCTACTAAACCTAACAAGGTCAGAAGAAAAAGTGCCAGACCTAAACCAAATCCCTTAAGAAGATTACTGAGGAAATTTTCTTTATAAAATCCTAAAGTTCGAATAGGTCTTTTCTCAACTTTTCTAGTCCATCTGAACACAGTGTTGAGAACGAAACCAAAGGCCAGCAATTCTAAAATTAAACGAAAGTCACTTGTTTTATCCATCAAGCTCTGTTGCAATGTCTGCAAATAGGTTGCAAGATTTTGACCAGCCTCTCCAAAATTTCTAGCAAGTCCGATGAGAGCTAACAAACTAATACCATACAGAGTATAAGCCACAAACTCTCCTATGAAGACAAAAGCAAAGGCTAACAAGGGGCTTGTGTAAAGGTTTAACCGCATTTTGGAAGCTTGGAAGTCTTTAAATATTCTTTTGTTCTTCATATTCCTGTCCTCTTTTCTTCTACTATATACTATTATTATAGCACTTTAAAGTAGCAATTCAAGAAGGAAAAGAAAATATAGATGTTATATTTTCTAACACGAAAATATAAAAATTTGCCTTTTTTTATTTTTTTTGCTATAATGGTAAAATATTCGGAAAAGGAGACTAAAAATGAAGAAAAGATTTCTAGCATTTTTGCTAATTTTATTCCCAATTTTCTCATTAGGTATTGCGAAAGCAGAGACGATTAAGATTGTGTCTGATACCGCCTATGCACCTTTTGAGTTTAAAGATTCAGATCAAACTTATAAAGGAATTGATGTTGACATTATCAACAAAGTCGCTGAGATTAAAGGATGGAACATTCAGATGTCCTATCCTGGATTTGATGCAGCGGTAAATGCGGTTCAAGCTGGTCAAGCTGATGCAATCATGGCTGGAATGACAAAAACTACAGAACGTGAAAAAGTTTTCACTATGTCTGATACTTACTATGATACAAAAGTTGTCATTGCAACTACAAAGTCACACAAGATTAGTCAGTATGACCAATTAAAAGGTAAAACTGTTGGTGTTAAAAACGGAACTGCTGCTCAACGTTTTCTTGAAACAATCAAAGATAAATACGGCTTTACTATTAAAACATTTGACACTAGTGATTTGATGAACAACAGCTTGAGTGCTGGTGCCATCGATGCCATGATGGATGACAAACCTGTTATCGAGTATGCCATTAACCAAGGGCAAGACCTTCATATTGAAATGGATGGTGAAGCTGTAGGTAGCTTTGCTTTCGGTGTGAAAAAAGGTAGCAAATACGAGTACCTAGTTACTGAATTTAACCAAGCCTTGGCTGAAATGAAAAAAGATGGTAGTCTTGATAAAATCATCAAGAAATGGACTGCTTCATCATCTTCAGCAGTGCCAACTACAACTACTCTAGCAGGATTAAAAGCCATTCCTGTTAAAGCTAAATACATCATTGCCAGTGATTCTTCTTTTGCACCTTTTGTTTTCCAAAATTCAAGCAACCAATTTACTGGTATTGATATGGAATTGATTAAGGCAATCGCTAAAGACCAAGGTTTCGAAATTGAAATCACCAACCCTGGTTTTGATGCCGCTATCAGTGCTGTTCAAGCTGGACAAGCTGATGGTATCATTGCTGGTATGTCTGTCACAGATGCTCGTAAGGCAACTTTTGACTTCTCAGAATCCTACTACACTGCCAATACTATCCTTGGTGTCAAAGAATCAAGCAATATTGCTTCTTATGAAGATTTAAAAGGAAAGACGGTCGGTGTTAAAAACGGAACTGCTTCTCAAACCTTCCTAACAGAAAATCAAAGCAAATACGGTTACAAAATCAAAACCTTCGCTGATGGTTCTTCAATGTATGACAGTTTAAACACTGGTGCCATTGATGCCGTTATGGATGATGAACCTGTTCTCAAATATTCTATCAGCCAAGGTCAAAAATTAAAAACCCCAATCGCTGGAACTCCTATCGGTGAAACAGCCTTTGCTGTTAAAAAAGGAGCAAATCCAGAATTGATTGAAATGTTCAACAACGGACTTGCAAACCTTAAAGCAAACGGAGAATTCCAAAAGATTCTTGATAAATATCTAGCTAGCGAATCATCAACTGCTTCAACAAGCACTGTTGATGAGACAACTATCTGGGGCTTGCTTCAAAACAACTACAAACAACTCCTTAGCGGGCTTGGTATCACTCTTGCTCTAGCTCTTATCTCATTTGCTATTGCTATTGTTATCGGGATTATCTTCGGTATGTTTAGCGTTAGCCCCTACAAATCTCTTCGTGTGATCTCTGAGATTTTCGTTGACGTTATCCGTGGTATTCCATTGATGATTCTTGCAGCCTTCATTTTCTGGGGAATTCCAAATTTCATCGAATCGATCACAGGCCAACAAAGTCCAATTAACGACTTTGTAGCTGGTACTATTGCCCTATCTCTCAATGCAGCCGCTTATATCGCTGAAATCGTTCGTGGTGGTATTCAGGCCGTTCCAGTTGGGCAAATGGAAGCCAGCCGAAGCTTGGGTATCTCTTATGGAAAAACCATGCGTAAGATTATCTTGCCACAAGCAACTAAATTAATGTTGCCAAACTTTGTTAACCAATTCGTTATCGCTCTTAAAGATACAACCATCGTATCTGCTATCGGTTTGGTTGAACTCTTCCAAACTGGTAAGATTATCATTGCCCGTAACTACCAAAGTTTCAAGATGTATGCAATCCTTGCTATCTTCTATCTTGTAATTATCACACTTTTGACTAGACTAGCGAAACGCTTAGAAAAGAGGATTCGTTAATGGCAAAATTAAAAATTGATGTAAATGATTTACACAAGCACTATGGAAAAAATGAGGTTCTAAAAGGAATCACAACTAAATTCTATGAAGGAGATGTTGTTTGTATCATCGGTCCTTCAGGATCTGGTAAGTCGACCTTCCTCCGTAGCCTTAATCTTCTAGAAGAAGTTACGAGCGGTCACATCACTGTGAACGGCTATGACTTAACTGAAAAAACAACCAACGTTGACCACGTTCGTGAAAATATCGGAATGGTGTTCCAACACTTTAACCTCTTCCCTCATATGTCTGTATTGGACAACATTACTTTTGCTCCTATCGAGCACAAGTTGATGACTAGGGAAGAAGCTGAGAAATTGGGAATGGAGTTGCTTGAGAAGGTTGGGCTAGCAGATAAAGCTAATGCTAATCCAGATAGCCTATCAGGTGGTCAAAAACAACGTGTGGCTATCGCTCGTGGACTAGCAATGAATCCAGACATCATGCTCTTTGATGAACCAACTTCTGCCCTTGACCCTGAGATGGTTGGAGACGTACTAAACGTTATGAAAGAATTGGCTGAGCAAGGTATGACCATGATTATCGTAACCCATGAGATGGGATTTGCCCGTCAGGTTGCCAACCGCGTTATCTTTACTGCAGATGGTGAATTCCTTGAAGACGGAACACCTGATCAAATCTTTGATAACCCACAGCACCCACGTCTGAAAGAGTTCTTGGACAAGGTCTTAAACGTCTAAACTCAAACTGTAAGGATTTCCTTGCAGTTTTTTTCTATCTCGTATTGGATTTTTTGATTTTTCGGAAAATTATGTTAGAATTAAATTTATGAAATGAGATTTCCTCATACCTAGCAAGACTAGGAATAAAAATAGAAATTAGGTAGCTAGATGTCATCTAAGGTTATTGTTACAATTTTCGGTGCGAGTGGAGACCTGGCTAAACGCAAGCTCTACCCTTCCCTTTTTAGACTATATAAATCCGGCAATCTTTCCGAACACTTTGCAGTCATTGGAACTGCTCGTCGTCCTTGGAGCAAGGAATATTTTGAATCTGTTGTAGTCGAATCGATCCTTGATTTGGCAGATAGTACCGAACAGGCTCAAGAGTTCGCTAGTCACTTCTACTATCAAAGTCATGATGTCAACGATACAGAGCACTATATTGCTTTACGTCAATTGCAAGCTGAACTAAATGACAAGTACCAAGCTGAACACAACAAGCTCTTCTTCTTGTCTATGGCGCCTCAGTTCTTTGGAACTATTGCCAAACACCTCAAGTCTGAAAACATTGTGGATGGTAAAGGTTTTGAACGTTTAATCGTTGAGAAGCCATTTGGTACAGATTACGCAACTGCAAGCAAGTTAAATGACGAGCTCCTAGCAACATTTGACGAAGAACAAATTTTCCGTATCGACCATTATCTTGGTAAGGAAATGATCCAAAGCATCTTTGCAGTCCGCTTTGCAAACCTGATTTTTGAAAATGTTTGGAATAAGGACTTTATTGACAATGTTCAAATTACCTTTGCAGAGCGCTTGGGTGTAGAAGAACGTGGTGGCTACTATGACCAATCTGGTGCCCTCCGCGACATGGTACAAAACCATACTTTGCAACTACTTTCCCTCCTTGCCATGGATAAGCCAGCAAGCTTCACAAAAGACGAGATTCGTGCTGAAAAGATTAAGGTCTTTAAAAACCTCTATCATCCAACTGATGAAGAGCTTAAAGAACACTTTATCCGTGGTCAATACCGCTCTGGTAAGATTGATGGCATGAAATATATCTCTTATCGTAGCGAACCAAATGTAAATCCAGAATCAACAACTGAAACTTTTGCATCTGGTGCCTTCTTTGTAGACAGCGATCGATTCCGTGGTGTTCCTTTCTTCTTCCGTACTGGTAAACGTCTAACTGAAAAAGGAACTCATGTCAACATCGTCTTTAAACAAATGGATTCTATCTTTGGTGAGCCACTTGCTCCAAACATCTTGACCATCTATATCCAACCAACAGAAGGCTTCTCTCTTAGCCTAAATGGGAAGCAAGTAGGAGAAGAATTCAACTTGGCTCCCAACTCACTTGATTACCGTACAGATGCGACCGCAACTGGTGCTTCTCCAGAACCATACGAGAAATTGATTTATGATGTCTTAAATAACAACTCAACTAACTTTAGCCACTGGGATGAAGTTGGTGCGTCATGGAAATTGATTGACCGTATCGAAGAGCTCTGGGCTGAAAATGGTGCCCCACTTCATGACTATAAAGCTGGAAGCATGGGACCTCAAGCTAGCTTTGATCTACTTGAAAAATTCGGTGCCAAATGGACTTGGCAACCAGATATCGCCTATCGTCAAGATGGTCGTTTAGAATAACAAAAAATCCTGCAAGTTTGTACCTTGCAGGATTTTTACTTCTAATTAGATTAAGCCTTCCAAGAGACCCTTCATAAAGTTTTCTGAATTAAATTCTCCAATATCATCGATTTTTTCACCAAAACCAATCAATTTTACAGGAATATTGAGTTCTTCACGGATGGCTAGAACAACACCACCTCGAGCAGTTCCATCAATCTTAGTCAAGACAATTCCAGTTAATGGCGTGATTTTTGAAAATTCTTTGGCCTGTACCAGGGCATTTTGACCCGTTGATGCATCAAGAGCCAAGAAGGTTTCATGTGGTGCTTCTGGTACAACACGTTTGATAATACGACCAATCTTTTCCAGCTCAGCCATGAGGTTGTCCTTGTTTTGCAGACGACCAGCGGTGTCAATCATAAGAATATCGATACCTTCAGCTACTGCTCGTTCCATCCCATCAAAGACAACGCTAGCTGGATCAGCTTTTTCAGGCCCCGTCACAACAGGAACATCAACACGACGGCCCCATTCTGCTAGCTGGGCAACGGCTCCCGCACGGAAGGTATCTGCTGCTACTAGCATGACTTTTTTGCCAGCTTGCTTGTAACGATGAGCTAATTTCCCAATAGAAGTTGTCTTCCCAACACCGTTCACACCGACGAAGAGCATAACTGTCAAACCATCTTGGAAATGGATTTGTTCATCGTAGTTGCCATCCTTTTCGTAGAGTTCAACCAATTTCTCGATAATGACACGGCGAAGTGCATCAGGCTTCTTAGCGTTTTCGAGTTTAGCTTCATAGCGAAGCTCTTCTGTTAGGTTAGAAGCGACCTGCACACCGACGTCACTCATGATGAGCAATTCTTCCAATTCTTCGAAGAAGTCTTCATCGACAGAACGGAAGTTAGCAAAGAAGGCATTCAAGCGAGCTCCGAAGCCTGTACGAGTTTTCTTAAGACTGCGATCATATTTTTCCTGAACAGTTTCTTCTGCTTGTGGATATTCTTCTGCTACTTCAAAAGCTTGCTCTTCTCCAGCTTCTAGAGATTCTTGGCTCTCTTCTTCGAAAAATTCTTCATGCTCTTGGCTTTGCTCTAGCTCATTAAATTCTTCTTCTTGAACCATTTCTTCGACTACTTCTGGTTCAATAACTTCTTCTGTCGAGATCTGAGGAAGTTCTTCTTGAGCAAGTGTTTCTTCCACTTTTTCTCTTGTTGTCTCTTCCTGACTTGTTTCTTCGATAGCCGTTTGCTTTTCTTCAACCTCTTCAGACAAATCAAGATTTTCCAGAGCTTCTTTTACAACTTCTTCGATTTTAGGTTCTTCTTTTTTTCCGAATAGACGGTCAAATAATCCCATATCTTAGTTCTCCTTTAGCACATATTCTTCGATAGCCCAGGCGACAGCTTCCTCATCATTGGTCATTGGAGTTACCACATTTGCGACTGCCTTGACTTCAGGAACAGCATTTTGCATGGCAACACCGAGTCCCGCCCATTCAATCATAGAGAGGTCATTGGCCTCGTCACCACAGGCCATGACTTGGCTTTGGTTGATTCCGAGATGGTTGATTAGTTTTGCCAAACCTGTTGCTTTATGAACATTCTTTGGTGACCACTCTAGCAACATTTCACGTGATTTAAAGATCTCATATTGGTCAAACAATTCTGGAGAAATCTTCTGAATGGCTGCATCCAAGGGTTCTTGAGCAAAGGCAGTCACGCACTTATTGTAAGTCATTTGACTAGACAAGTCTGCAAAGTCCACTGGAACAAAAGTCAAAGCTGGATTAAATTTGGCATAAAGACTTTCTTGGTCGGAGTGAATTTGATAAACAGTTCCTTCTGAGATAGCATCAAGAGGCAGTGATAATTTCTCTGTTTCCTCATACAAGCGTGCCACATCATCATAGGAAAAGACTGTCTTATCAAGGATTTCACCTGTATTTTTCTGAACCAAACCACCATTAAAAGTAATCGTATACTCATCTTCGTGGCCGTCAGTCCCTAGCTCATGGAGAAAGAAATCCATAGCTTTTAAGGGACGACCAGTTGTTAATACGACCTTGATACCACGATCACGCGCAGCTTTCAAGGTTGCCTTAGTACGATCCGTCAACCTTTTATCAGTAGTCAGCAAGGTGCCGTCCAAGTCCAATGCAATCAATTTTATATCTGCCATTATAAGCCCTCCATATAAGCTATAACCGACTGGTCCTTATGGTGACCAATCACAGTCTCTGCTAATTCTAAAATTTCAGGTCGTGCATTTTCAGGAGCTACAGGATGTCCCACAACCTGCATCATATGCAAGTCATTTAGATTGTCTCCAAAAGCCATAACCTGATCCATTGTGATGCCAAGTTTTTTAGCTAATTCAACAATAGCCACTCCCTTATCGACATAGTCCAGAACAATATCAATAGATTCAAAGCCAGTTGTCATGGCCTTAACACCAGGAACGTTTTCGTTTACCCAATCTTCTCCAGCTTCTAGCGTCTCTTCTGTGAAGTTGGTTGTAAATTTGAAAATGTCATCTGTAATATCTTCCAAACTCGCTACTTTTTGGATATTTTCATTATAATGCTGGCTCTCTTTCAAATAGATCTCATCAACCGTATCTAGCACATAAGAACCCTTCTTACCCGTCAAGAGCAGTTTATTGATATCTACATAAGGTGACGTTTTCAGCTTTTCAAAAGTCGCCAGATAAAAGTCACGAGACATAGTCGCTTCATACAAGTCTTGACCTTGATATTCTACCAAACTGCCATTTTCCGCAATGAAAATAATATCATCACGAACATCAGCAAATAATTTTTCTAAGGATAGAAATCCGCGCCCCGAAGCCACCGCAAAGTATATCCCTTTTTCCTTGTAGGAAACCAAGAGAGACTTGAGGCGGTCCATATCAAAGCGTCCATTCCCATCTAGGAAAGTTCCGTCCATATCCGTTGCTACTAGTTTAATCATAAAATCTTTCTTACTCCGATTAGTAAATCTACCTCCTATTATACCATAGATAAGTAGAAAAAGGACTAGTCTATCAGCTTTGCTTCTCTTTTATCCCTCTCTACTAGCTAGTGCTGTTTCTAACTTTTAAAAAAGCTCGTAAAATTAAAATCGTGCAACTTTTTTCAGATACTTTTAAAAGATTGATTTCCCTATATTTTTCCTTTATACTGGATAAAAAGGAGAATAGTATGTCAGAAACAAATCACGAAATCGATTCAAATTTTTCAGGTCGTTTAAATATCCTGCGTGCTGGTGTTCTTGGTGCTAACGATGGGATTATTTCCATTGCTGGTGTGGTTATCGGGGTTGCTAGTGCTACAAGCAATATCTGGATTATCTTTTTATCAGGATTTGCAGCTATCTTAGCTGGTGCCTTTTCAATGGCTGGTGGAGAATATGTGTCCGTTTCAACTCAAAAAGATACTGAGGAAGCAGCCGTTGCGCGTGAGCAAGTCTTGCTAGATCAGGATATGGAACTAGCCAAAAATTCCCTCTATGCTGCCTATATTCAAAATGGTGAGTGTGAAACATCAGCCCAACTTCTCACCAACAAGGCCTTTTTAAATAATCCGCTTAAGGCTTTGGTAGAGGAAAAATATGGGATTGAGTATGAAGAGTTTACCAATCCTTGGCATGCTGCTATCTCTAGCTTTATTTCTTTTTTCCTTGGTAGCTTACCACCAATGCTTTCAATTACCGTTTTCCCAAGTGAATACCGCATACCTGCTACTGTCCTTATCGTCGGTGTGGCTCTTCTTCTCACTGGTTACA
The DNA here is from genome assembly GCF_047460035.1 of Streptococcus mitis. Taxonomy (GTDB): domain Bacteria; phylum Bacillota; class Bacilli; order Lactobacillales; family Streptococcaceae; genus Streptococcus; species Streptococcus mitis_DW. Next base: position 159,586 of record NZ_JASHHB010000002.1, read on the forward strand.
CTAGTGCCAAACTTGGAAAAGCCCCAACCAAAACAGCTATGATTCGAAACTTGGCTATTGGCCTCTTGACCATGGGCGTTACCTTTCTGCTAGGACAACTTTTCAGCATTTAATACTCTTCGAAAATCTCTTCAAACCACGTCAGCTTCGCCTTGCCGTATATATGGTTACTGACTTCGTCAGTTCTATCTGCAACCTCAAAGCAGTGCTTTGAGCAACCTGCGGCTAGCTTCCTAGTTTGCTTTTTGATTTTCATTGAGTATAAAATACAAGAAATACCTCGATTTTGAAGTCGAGGTATCTTTTTTACATTTGGACAATCTTGCGATAACTTCTTGAAGTAATCATGAAAATCAGCACATAGGCGATGAGGAAGATAGCGCAGATAGACAAGGTCACAGTCAACATCATAGTCGTATCTATTACACCAATTACTTTTAAAATCAGACTAAGCATATGGTAGGCAAATGCTAGATGTATGAAGGCAAAAAGCAAAGGAAGGAAGAAAACAGTTAAAACCTGTTTGTTGATGGTTTGCTTGATTTGCTTTTGATCCAAACCGACTTTCTGCAAGATAATAAAGCGTTCACGGTCTTCATAGCCTTCAGAAATTTGTTTGTAGTAGATGACCAGAACGGTTCCGATCATAAAGATAATGGATAGGAAAATACCGATAAAAAAGACACCACCAAAGAGGGCACTCATCTGAGAACGAGCATCTGCTAGATTGCTACCATAAACATAGCTATCTTCTGTGTTTAATTGAGCATTAAACTGATTGAGGTATTTTTCATACTCTTCAGCGACCTTGAGTTGTTCTTCTTCACTGATATTTACATTCATACCGCCGTAAAACTGATTATAGATAGCCGAATCTGGGAATTGATCCAAAAAGGCTTGTAAATTAGGTACAACAAGGTAATTGTAATCAGTAGTCAAAATATTAAACTGATTTGGGACATGGTTGACAATAAAATCTTTATTAAATTCTTCTTTGACAGAAAATTGATGATCATTTAGAGTTAGTACTTTCTGTCCTTTCAGTCCGTCATTTTTGGCAAAGAGACCGACCTCATTTCCTGATAGAGACAGTTTTTGACCAGTCATATTTTCATAATCTTTTTGGTCAAATACCATGAAAACTGTTTTTGGTTGGACACGGTTTTGTCCTTTTTCAAAAATAGTTAACTTGGTTCCTTCTTGATTTGCAATACCAAAGTTACTGTAACGAAGAACTTCTTTCTCTTTGACACTATAACCTTTGTCACTTGCAAACTGGCTCAAGAGTTTGTCCAAATCTTCTTTTTCAACATTTTTTCCAGTAATTCCAAAGTCATGCGGATTTAGAACTTTTTTTAAGCTTTCTGCGGAATTGAAAATGCTTGTCGCTGCTGACATGGTTACCAAAACCATTGTTGACAAGATAGCGATAGTTGCTAGTCCAACCGCATTTTTCTTCATACGGAAAATCAAGTTGGAAACAGAGATGAGGTTATTAGGTTGGTAATAGTATTTCTTGTTTTTCTTTAAGATTTGGAGGAAGACTGTAATTCCTGCATTAAACAAGAGATAAGTACCAAAGATAACCAGCAAAACAGCTAGGAAAAAGGTTGTTAAGGCTGTAAGAGGATCGGTTACCGTAAGGGCAAGATAATAGCCAATCCCTAAACTTATGGAACCAAGAATAGTTTGGAGAGGTAGGAAACGACCTCTTTTCTCTCCGCTTGCTTTCTCACGCGAGAGCTGGAGGGCATTCATACGGGCGATTCGAAGGGCATTCAGGAACATAAGGCATAGGAAAATCAATCCAAAGACAACAAGTACTGCAATGACAACATTCATTTGGAAGGTAGCGACCAGCTCAACCTTCAATTTCATCAGTTTGAGCAAGAAAGCGAAAATTAACTTGTCAAACAAGGCTCCAATACCGATTCCTGCTCCAACAGTTAGAATTCCAAACACCACTAACTCCTTAAAGGTCATACTGATTAAATGGCGCTTTTCCAATCCCAACATGCCATAAATTCCCAGTTCCTTGGAACGATTTTTCATGACAAAACTATTGGCATAGAGGACGATAATGGCTGACGCAAGGGTGACGACAAACATACCAAATCCAAGTGTAGCCTGAATGGTTGTTCCTCCACGGATTTCCGCAATCTTAGGATTAAAGGTTAGAGAGTAAAAGAGATAGGTCACGGTGACTGCCAAGAGAACAGCCAGCGCAAAAGGATAGTAGAGTTTGCGGTTTTTAATCAAGTTCGATACCGCTAACTTATTGGTTAATCGAAACATACTAATTCACCTCGCTTGCCATGACAGTCAAGGTATCAGAGATCTCTTGGAACATCTGACGTTCTGTCTTCTCTCCACGGTAGATTTGATTATAAAGAATGCCGTCCTTGATAAAGAGTACACGTTTGGCCCTGCTAGCTGCTGCTGTGGAGTGGGTTACCATGAGAATGGTTTGGCCGCGCTCATTGATTTCATCAAATACATCAAGTAAGGCTGCAGAGGACTTGGAATCAAGGGCACCTGTTGGCTCGTCCGCAAGGAGAATTTCAGGTTCTGTGATGATGGCGCGGGCTACTGCTACACGCTGTTTTTGCCCACCTGAAATCTCGTAAGGGTACTTCTCTTGCAATTGGTTAATTCCCAGATTCTCAGCTGTCACCACCAATTTCTTCATCATCTCCGTAATGGGTCTTCTTGACAAGACAAGGGGAAGCAAGATATTATCTTTTACAGAGAGAGTATCTAACAAATTAAAGTCTTGGAAGACAAATCCCAGCTTTTCACGACGGAAGCTAGAAGCCTGTGAATTTTTAATGGTTGCGGTGTCAGTTCCATTCAAGTAAACCTGACCACGAGTTGGTTTATCCAGCATAGCTAGAATATTGAGCAAAGTTGATTTACCAGAACCAGACTCACCCATGATGGCAACGTAGTCACCCTTTTCGACGGTAAAGTGAATATCCTTGAGGGCTTCTACTTGGTTGCCCTGAAAACGAGTTTTATAAATTTTTTGAACGTGTTTTACATCTAAAAGTGTCATGAGAATCTCCTTTCTTAATATCCCATCAAATGAAATGTTGCTTGCATCATAGCGCATCCCAGCTGAACACGCTCGATTTCTTTGTGACTTGGTTTTCTAGTTTTCTTATGTAAGATTTGTTTCATGATGTTACTCCTTTGTTCTTTATGAGTCTAGTTTACATCAAAAAAAGACCGCTTGCCATAACCTAACCTTACAAAAGAGACTTTAATCTTACATTTTTGTAAGATTGGAGGAAATGTAGATATTTTATTAAAAATATTTTACCATAAAAAGAAAGCAAGAAGAAAACCCTTGCGGATACAAGGGTTCAAAAATTTTAAAATAGATTAGTCGAATTCATAGACTAACAGTAAAATAACTGTTTCTACCTCACCAAAACCATCCATCATTTTCTTCAATAGCTTGGACTTCTTTGCGTTTGCGTGGTCCTGTTCCGTACATTTCGGCTTCTATGTCTTCCTTGGTTGGTAAGATAGAGGCAAGAATGATGTAAATAATCACACCAATTCCAAAATTTGCCACGGTAAAAATAGCAAAGAGAAAGCGGACTAGGGTTACATCAAAATTCCACTTATCTGACAGACCTGCCAGAACTCCTGAAATCATGCGATTTCGTCTCATTTTATAAAATTTACTGTTCATGATTTTTCCTCTTTCTACTAGGTTAGACACAGTATATCACGGGTAGGCTCGGCTTTCATCAGTCCTCAGGCTGATTTATTAGTAGCAATTTACCTCTACAAACTCCACAGCGATAGCGTTTGGTATCAATCTTTCGCTTACGCTGATACCTTTGCTGGCAGGATTGACAACGATAGAGTTTGAGTGGTTTAGAGTGGCTATTTGTCAAGGAGGGTACAAAGCGTAATCCATCCACTGCTTTCAACAGTTCCTTAAAATCCCGATCCTTGTGTTGATAGCCCTTCCCTTGAAAATAGAGGTGATAATGACAGAGTTCATGTCGGACAATTTTCCTAAAAACATCCAAACCCAGTTCTTGATAAACCTTAGGGTTAAAATCTAAATGCCCATCTTTAGGGAAAAAACGCCCACCTGTCGAACGTAGACGCCTATTCCACTGGACATGATGGATAAAAGGTCTGCCGAAGTCTTCTAGTGAAACCTGCTTAACATAATCAGTCAGTTTCATTTGGAGCGAGGAGCGACAGATTGACTTTTTCACGTTCAGTATCGATTTTCTTAACCCAAACTGTTACCAAATCTCCGACGGACACCACTTGGCTTGGGTGTTTAATAAATTTGCGACTCATATGGGAAATATGAATCAAGCCGTCCTCGTGAATCCCGATATCAACGAATGCACCGAAGTCAACGACGTTACGCACAACACCTTCCAGCTTCTGGCCGACTTTTAAGTCTTTAATATCCAAGACATCTTGACGAAGCACAGGTGCGTCAAAGGAATCACGGAAATCTCGACCTGGTTTGAGAAGATCGGCAATGATATCTTTAAGAGTTTCTGGACCAAGGTCTAGCTCTTGCGCCATATCTTTGACTGAAATCGACTTGAGTTTGCTTTGGGCTTCTTCGTTTAGGTCTTTAATATCTAAACGTTTGAAGAGTTCCTTAACGGCAGAGTAATTTTCTGGGTGAACTCCTGTATTATCAAGGATATTGCTACTTTCAGGGATACGAAGGAAACCAGCAGCCTGTTCAAAGGCCTTGGCTCCCAGACGAGGAACTTTCTTGATTTGGGCGCGTGAAATGATTTTCCCTTCTTCTTCACGGTATTTGACAATATTTTCAGAGATAGTTTTGTTGAGTCCAGCTACGTGTGAAAGTAGAGCTGGGCTGGCCGTATTGACATTGACACCGACTTGGTTTACCACTGTATCGACGACAAAGTCCAAACTTTCAGACAATTTCTTCTGGCTGACATCGTGCTGGTACTGACCGACCCCAATTGACTTAGGATCGATTTTGACCAATTCCGCAAGGGGATCTTGTAAACGACGGGCGATAGAAATAGCAGAGCGTTTTTCAACGGTCAAGTCTGGAAACTCCTGACGAGCAAGTTCACTGGCAGAATAGACCGAAGCACCACTTTCATTGACGATAACATAGCTGACTTCAGGGAAATCTTTAAGAACTTCCGCCACAAAGGCTTCACTTTCACGACTAGCAGTACCATTTCCGATGGCAATGATTTCCACGCCGTATTGACCAATCAAGTCTGCCAGATCTTTCTTAGCTTCTTCGATTTGACGAGCTGATGCTGGTTTGACAGGATAAATGACCTGAGTTGTCAGCATTTTTCCTGTTGCATCCACGACAGCTAGCTTGGCACCTGTACGAAAGGCTGGGTCAAACCCAAGAACCATGCGCCCTTTCAGCGGAGCAACCAAGAGAAGATTGCGCAGATTGTCCGAAAAGAGTTGGATAGCCCCTTCTTCTGCTTTCTCAGTCAATTCTGTCCGAATACGTCGCTCGATAGCAGGCAAAACTTTTTTCTTAACTGACTGTTGAACAACTTCATCAATATAGGTATTTTTTACCTTGAAACGAGCTGCAAAGAAGGTAAGAATGCGGTCCGTTGCATGTTCAAAACCGACCTTCAAGACACCTAGCTTCTCCCCACGATTAAGGGCTAAGGTACGATAACCCTGCATATTTCCAACTGTCTCTGAAAAATCATAGTAAATTTGAAAAACCTGCTTTTCATCAAGACTTTCATCCTTGACTTGAGAAGTGAGTTTAGAGTGTCTCAGAACTTCCTGATAAGTCATGGAACGCAAGGTCACATCTTCCGATAAGGCTTCGACCAAGATATCAACTGCACCACCCAAGGCCTCCTTACCAGTCACAAATCCTTCACAGACGAACTTTTCAGCTTCCTTCTCTAAGTCAGTTACATTCTGCAAAATCAAGCGAGCAAGCGGAAAGAGTCCGGCTTCACGGGCAATAGTTGCCTTGGTTCGACGTTTTTCCTTGTAAGGAAGGTAGAGTTCTTCTACGTCAGCTAATTTTTCGGCAGCTAAGATAGCTTCCTCCAATTCCTTGGTCAGCTTGCCTTGTTCTTGAATCTTAGCCAAGACAGCTTCCTTACGGTCGTTGAGGCTGGTCAGACTTTTATCCAAATCAATAATGGCCTTAATCGCCACCTCGTCCAGACTACCAGTCATGTCCTTGCGATAACGCGCGATAAAGGGAATCGTCGCCCCTTCAGCTGTTAAACTTAGAACGGTATCAATTTGCTTTAACGTCACTCCCAAATCCTGGGAGATTTTTTCATATTTTTTATCCATGAATCTATTATACCATAAGCCAATCTTATTCAAATTATCTCTTACAATTTTAAAACATAAGTTGGTGAATAAATTTGCTTCATTTCAATATTCTATTTATTGAGAAGGTTTCAATTTAAAATTCTACTAGATTACAAAAGAATCTATGAGTAATTTCACTGTTTTTATTTTTTACAAACCGCTTTATAAAGCTATTTGTTGAAGTTAACGAATCAATTTTCAGAGCAAATAAAAAATCGCAAGCCTGAGCCTGCAGTGAGTGTAATCTATCTTGAAATTTCAAATAAAAAAGGAGCATTTAAGCCCCTCCTTTGAAATAACGGACACTTGGCTGGTCGGTGTACCCAGCATCTCAGATACCTTATTCAAGGTGCGGCAGGAACCTTTCTGCCCTCAAATGTCTTTCGTTAATGTTATTCTAGCACTATCTACTTTTTTTGTCAAGCTTTCTCAATCTACCAGACTTAATACGACTTTGTAACTTGTAATCTTGTAAACGATACATGGTCGGAACATAAAAGAAATCACCACTTTTATGTAACTTAATCGCAACAAGAACATTATTATCAAATCTTTTTACATATTCAAAACTGGCGCCTTTCTCTCGAGGATTGACCCCAACGAAATCTGGATTACTTAGTATAAGTTCCAGATCTTCGATATGATAAATCACATCATTATGATGCCGTTTCAACATATGACTTCTTAAACCTTCTTTGTTAACTTTGATATCACTAGCTTCAAGAACAATATTAAAAATTTCTTTTATTTCGTCAGTAACCTGACCGATCTTTTTATGTTCCATCATTTCCTCCGTTATTCACAATTATTATATCACAATCATAGTGTATATTAGGATATATCACGCTCTATTATTCGTTAGATACTCAATTTTAACTTTTCCCTTTTCCTTAAAATAATAGTATAATAGAGGTAGAATTTAGAATCGAGGTACACCAATGGCTGTAAAATTTACAAAACGAGACGACTTGGACAAGATGTTTGAAGAGTTTGCGAAACTCCCTGATTTGAAACAAGTCACTTTCACTGATGACAAAGAGAAAAAAGCCAAAGCAGAAAAGAAAAACTAGATGACTGCTTTCCAACAACTCCCGTCTAGTGTGCTTCAGACTGGGGCTATTTTTCTCTCTATAATCATTGAAGCCCTACCCTTCGTTCTGATAGGAAGTATTGTCTCAGGGCTAATTGAGGTCTATATCACACCTGACAAGGTTTATCATTTTCTCCCTCGAAATCGTTGGGGGAGAATCTTTTTTGGCACCTTCGTTGGTATACTTTTCCCTTCTTGCGAATGTGGGATTGTCCCCATTATCAATCGTTTTCTGGAAAAGAAGGTCCCCAGTTACACGGCTGTTCCCTTTCTTGTAACAGCGCCTGTCATCAATCCTATTGTTCTCTTTGCGACTTATTCTGCCTTTGGCAACTCCTTCCACATCACTCTGTTACGAGCTCTGGGTTCCATTGTTGTGGCTGTGATACTTGGGATTTTTCTAGGATTTTTCTGGCAAGAACCGATTCAAAAAGAAAATCGGTTGGCTTGTCATGAGCACGATTTTTCTCATTTGAGTCCTGCAAAAAAAGTTTTTCAGGTTTTTGTGCAAGCAATTGATGAATTTTTTGATACGGGGCGTTATTTGGTATTTGGCTGTCTCTTTGCCTCTGTTATACAGGTCTATGTTCCGACTCGGATTCTGACCTCTATAAGTGCAACCCCTCTTTTTGCTATCCTGCTCTTGATGTTTTTGGCCTTTCTTCTTTCTCTCTGCAGTGAGGCCGATGCCTTTATCGGTGCTTCTCTTCTCTCAAGTTTCGGCTTGGCACCAGTTCTGGCCTTTCTCGTCATTGGCCCAATGCTGGATATCAAAAATATTCTCATGATGAAAAATTACTTGAAAGCACGATTTATCAGTCACTTCATTACGATTGTGACACTCGTTGTCTTAGTATATTCTCTCTTGATTGGAGTCATTCTATGATTCGATTTTTAGTTTTAGCTGGCTATTTTGAATTGACCATTTATCTCCATTTGTCGGGCAAATTAAACCAGTACATCAACATGCACTATTCCTATCTGGCCTATATTTCCATGGTGCTTTCCTTTATCTTGGCTATTGTTCAACTGTATATCTGGATGAAGCAAGTCAAAACCCATAGTCATCTGAACAGCCGATTGGCGAAGGTGACGAGTATTGCTCTTCTGGCTATTCCTATTGTCGTCGGTTTAACTTTTCCAACTGTTAGCTTGGATTCTCAGACCGTCTCAGCCAAAGGCTATCATTTCCCCTTATCAGAAGGCACGGATCAAGCCATTCAGACCAGCGAAGGGACGACAAGCCAATATTTGAAACCAGATACCAGTTCTTATTTTTCAAAATCAGCTTATGAAAAGGAAATGCGAACTGCGGCGGATAAATACTTGTCCCAAGATAGTATTCAGATTACGAATGAAAACTATATGGAAGTCATGGAGGCTATCTATGACTATCCAGATGAGTTTGAGGGTAAGACAGTCCAGTTCACAGGCTTTGTCTATAATGACCCCAGTCATTCCAATAGCCAATTTCTGTTCCGCTTCGGCATTATTCACTGTATCGCAGATTCTGGTGTCTATGGATTGCTGACCAAGGGAAATACCCGTCAGTATGAAAACAACACCTGGATAACAGCCAAAGGAAAACTGGTCAATCACTATCATAAAGAACTCAAACAAAATCTTCCAACCTTGGAAATCGATAGCTTTACAAAAGTCGATAAACCAGAAAATCCCTATGTGTATCGCGTGTTTTAAAAAAGTAGCCTGGAAAGGGCTACTTTTTCTATTTAGAAATAAGAATCTAAAGTATGGGTAATTTTGTATAAAACTCCGATTTCCTACTCAGCATCCTTCCAATTCCGAGCAATTTCTTCATCCTTCTGGAGTTGGTCTACCAGTTCTTCAACGGAGTCAAATTTGACCATTTCTCGGACACGGTCTAACCAGTAGACAATAACTGTTTCACCGTAAATGTCATCTGAAAAATCAAAAATATTGACTTCAAAACGTGGCTCTTCTCCATCGAAAGTAACATTTTTCCCGACACTCGCCATTCCACGATATCTTTTACGCTGCACTTCAATATCGACTACGTAAACACCATCTGCTGGCATATAGGTTCGATCTCTTAAAACTAAGTTTGCTGTTGGGTAACCGATAGTCCGTCCACGAGCATTCCCATGAACAACCATTCCACGTGATGGTAGAGGAGTGCCAAGTAACTGACCAGCTTCTCTGACATCTCCATCAAGAATAGCTTGACGAATACGAGTAGAACTAATTTTACCCTTTTCATCCTCAACGGGAGGAACAATGATGATTTCTCCATCAAAATAGTCCTTCAAATCATCCGCAGTTTTCTTATCAGAACCAAACGTGTAATCAAATCCCGCTACAATAATCGCTGGTTTTAATGCTCTAACATAGGTATCAAAGAACTCTTGACCCGTTAAACTAGCAAATTTACTACTAAAGTCAAGTAAGAAAAGAGCCTCTACTCCATGCCATTTCATCTTATGTTCTCGTTCTTCATGGCTAACAATATGAAGCATTAATTCTGGCTGGTACGGTTGCAAAGCAAGCTTAGGTGACTCTGTAAAGGTCATCACGACAACTGGTAGATATTCTTTCATCGAAGCCTTGCTAGCTACTTCAAAAAGCTTCTGATGTCCTTTATGAATACCGTCAAAATAGCCTAATACAAGAACTGTTTTATCCGGTACTGCGATGTCTTTTTCATTTTTTATAGGTACTGTTGTAATCATGAAACTATTATATCATAGAGAAAGCCTTTTCGCTAAAAGGAAAGCCCAAATGTCGTTTTTTGCCCCTGAACTGACCTTAAAAAATTATTCAAGATGTTAGTTTTAAAAAATAGCATCCCCTAAGAGATGCTATCGTTTGGTAACTAGTCTACTGTTTCTTCCAAATCTTTTAACTTGACCGAAACAATTTTTGACACACCTGATTCTTGCATGGTCACTCCATAGATAGAATCAGCCGCTACCATGGTTCCCTTACGGTGTGTCACAACGATAAACTGGCTGTCCTTGTCAAATCGATTGAGGTAATCCCCGAAACGTTTAACATTGGCTTCATCCAGCGCAGCCTCTACCTCATCCAAAATCACAAATGGAATAGTCTTAACTCTAATAATAGAGAAAAGCAAGGCTAGAGCTGATAGGGCTTTTTCCCCACCACTCATGAGGTTGAGGGACTGGATTTTCTTGCCTGGTGGTTGAACAGAGATCTCAACCCCAGCTGTCAGCAAATCCCCCTCAGTCAAAATCAGGTCCGCCTGACCTCCACCAAACATCTGCTTGAATGTCACTTTAAAGGACTCACGAATGGCTTCAAAGGTTGATTTAAAGCGTTCCTTGACCTCATCATTCATCTCTGTGATAGTCTCAAGGAGCAGATTTTTCGCTGACAAAATATCATCTCGCTGACTATTTAGAAAGTCCAGACGGTTGTGAACTTCTTCATACTGGTCAATAGCTTCCAAGTTGACAGGACCCAGTGTGCGAATAGCCTTCTCTAAATCCTTAACTTCTTGCTCTGCCAGATTGAGATTTTCCAACTCATGAGACTTTTCTAAAGCTTCAGTATAGCTAATCTGATACTGGTCTGTTAATTGACTTTGTAAATGGCGTAAGTGCTCGCTAACCTTTTCTTTCTTGGCTTCAGCACGTGTTTGCTTGCGAATCCACTCCTCGTTCTGCTGGCGAGCCTGATCCAAATGACTGGAAATATCATCCAGTTGACCTTCTATATCATCCAACTCAAACTGCTTGCGAATCAAACCTTGTTGAAGATTTGTTTTTTGAGTTTTGGCTTCTTCGGCCTGTTGACTGAGCAAATCCGTATCAACTTTCTCAAGATTGTCAACCTTTTCTTGAAGAAGGCGCTGGATTTCCTCTTGTTCGATATCTAAATTGTCCAATTCCTTGCCTAAACGTTCAATATCCGCAACTTCGTAACGTTTTTGCCCTTGCAGTTCTGTCTTAAGCAGGCGAGCTTGCGCTACCTCTTCCTGCAAGTTTTGATAGCGTTCTTGGATGGCGTTTTTATTAGACTTAATCTCTTCAATCTCAGCTTCCAGATTTTGCTTATCACTGGCAATGCTAGCAAGACGCTCTTGGTATTTTTCCTTGTCTGCTTGCCAATCTCCTTCAGAAAGACGATCTAATTCCTCTTCTTGAAGTTTCCAAAGAGTTTCTAACTCTTCAACTTGCTGACTGGTTTGCTGATAAGAGAGGGATAAGCCCTGCTCCTGAATACGAGCCTGCTCTCCTTGAGATTTGATAGCTTCTAAACTTTCTGTCAATCTAGCCATCTCATCTTGCAAGGTCTTCAAAGTCGCCTCTTCTGAACGAAGACTTGCTTCTTCTTCAGCAATTTCTTTTTGTAATTGCTCCAGTTCAGGCTTGATGAAAATACTGTTATTCTGGCGATTGGCTCCACCCGCATAGGAACCACCTGTGCGCAACTCTGTCCCATCCAGTGTCACTATACGAACCTGATAACGAACTTGACGAGCTGCTGCACGCGCGTGTTCCACGGTATCAAAAATTGCTGTCGTTGCTAACAAGTTCTTGAAAATGGCTTCCAGTCTCTTGTCAAACGACACCAAATCATCCGCCATACCCAGAAATCCTGGACTTGCAGCAATAGCATCTTGATTCTGACTAGAAATCGTACGCGCCTTGATCGTTGTCAACGGAAGGAAGGTTGCACGACCAGCCCTGTTTCGTTTAAGGAAATCAATCGCCTTGGTTGCCGCGTTTTCATCTTCCACGATGATATGCTGACTGCTGGCTCCAAGCGCAATCTCTAGGGCAATTTGATAATGCACATCAAAGGTCAGATGCTCACTAACTGCCCCAATTATTCCACCTAGACGATCTTTCTCTTGGAGAACACTCTTAACACCTGCATAAAAGTTACTATGATTTCTCAGGATGTTTTCCAGACTTTGGGCTCTAGCCTGCTTGTTTTTGAGACTATCCAGACGGTCAAAGAGTTGACTTTGTTGAGTTTGATAGGAAGTTTTCTGCTCCTCTTGCTCCTTGGCACAGATTTGATAATCGGCCAATAATTTCTGAACCTTCTCCTTGGCAGTTTCAAGTTCTTCTTTTTGCTGACTGGCCTTCTCTTTAGCTGTAGCCAGTTGTTCTTTTAGTTTTTGTAGTTGATCTGCTTGTTTTTGAGAAAGCTGACGACTATTTTCCAACTCATTCTCAATACGGGTCAGCTGGTTTGAGACATCCGCTTCTTCTTGTAAAAGAGCTACAAAGCGTTCACGTAGAAGCTCAATCATCTGATCAGGATCATCTGAAAAAGCTAGTAATTCAGCTTCTAAACGATTGAGTTTTTGATTATTTTGGATTAGATTGTGTTCTAATTGTGCCAAGTTCTCTTCTTTTTCAGCCTTTTCCTTACTTAGAACCTTTCTCTTATCTTCCAAAGTAACCAAACGTGCTTGTGCTTCCTGTTGATTCAGAGCTACTTGCTCAGATTCCAGTTTCGATAGGGCTAATTTTCTCTCTAAATCACTAATTAGACTGGTCAAATCCATCAAACTGCCCTGGTCTTTGGCCATCTCAGCCTGTAAATCTTGACGTTGCTTCTTGAGATTCTGATTTTCTTCTTCTAATTTTTCACGCTTTTGGTAATAGCTCATCAAGAGTTCCTGAACCTGTGCCAACTCTTCTTCTGTCGACTCTAGTTCAGCCTTATTTTCCTTGATTTGAGCAACTAGCACGTCTAAATAAATAGCCTTGCGTTGACCTTCCAAGTCTAAAAACTTACGGGCATTCTCAGCTTGCTTCTCAAGAGGCTTGATTTGATTATCCAACTCGTAGATAATGTCCTCTAAGCGGTCTAGATTATCCTGAGTTTGCTGCAGTTTACTCTCAGTTTCTTTTCGACGAGTCTTGTATTTCAAAACTCCAGCAGCCTCTTCAAAAATAGCTCGACGTTCCTCAGGCTTGGAGTTGAAAATCTCCTCAACCTTCCCTTGGGAAATGATGGAGAAGGAATCTCGTCCCAAACCTGTATCCAAGAAAAGATCATGAATATCACGCAGACGAACTTTCTTGCCGTCAATCTTGTATTCGCTATCTCCACTACGGTAGATATGGCGTTCTACCCTGATTTCTTGACCAGCGTCCTTGATAAATCCGTCATGATTATCCAGAGTCACAACTACAGAAGCATAATTGAGCGGTTTGCGACTTTCAGTTCCAGCAAAAATGACATCCGGCATCTTGCCCCCACGGAGACTCTTAACACTTGATTCCCCCAAGGCCCAACGCAGACTTTCTGTAATATTCGATTTTCCAGATCCATTGGGTCCAACAACTGCCGTCACACCTTGGTCAAAGACGACCTTAGTCTTATCAGCAAAAGACTTGAATCCCTGAATTTCGATTTCCTTTAAATACATGAATCCAGCCCTTTCTCAACGGCATTTTTGGCAGCTTCCTGCTCTGCTAGTTTCTTAGAACGACCTTGCCCTTGGCCGATGCTCTTACCTTCGACAAGAACTTCAACATCAAAAACCTTATCATGGGCAGGACCCGTTTCAGAAATCACCTGATAACGAATAGCCACATCGCCATTGACCTGAAGTAACTCTTGGAGATGGGTTTTGTAGTCTGTAATCATCTCAAATTCGCCTGCTTCAACCTTAGGAATCATGACTTGATAGATAAATTCCTTAACCTTGGCCACATCCTTGTCCAAAAGGAGGGCACCAAGAAAGGCTTCAAAGGCATCACCAAGAATGGTATCACGATTGCGACCACCAGATTTTTCTTCCCCCTTACCCAACTTGATAAATTGATCAAACTGGCAATCACGCGCAAAACCAGCCAAACTTTCCTCGCGGACAATCATGGCACGGAGTTTAGACAAGTCACCCTCAGGCTTTTTAGGATATTTTTTATACAGATATTCTGAAATCAATAACTGTAGAACAGCGTCTCCTAAAAATTCCAAGCGTTCATTGTGTGAAATTTTTAAGAGGCGGTGCTCATTGGCATAACTCGTATGAGTAAAGGCAGTCTCCAGTAAATTTTTGTCTGTAAATTCGATTGCAAAATGGTTCTTTAGTACAGTTTGTAATTCTTTCATACCAACCTCTTTCTAACTGATAACAGTCCTTTTTATTATATCAAAAAAAGCCCCCTGAGTCACTTTAAAACGGGACTGGAAAACATTTGGGAATTCTTTAAAAAGAGATTTTCAGTTTTAAGGGCCAATTTAGGGCTGTGTAAAGAAAAAAGCCCTATTAAAGGCTTTTTTAGGATGTTTACATCCACCCTGAGGGAATCGAACCCCCATCTCAAGAACCGGAATCTTACGTGATATCCATTACACTAAGGGTGGAAACTTGTTTCATTATAACAAAAATTTGCTCTAATAACAAGTTTTTTTCTGGTCAAATCCCCTGTCTTAGTGGGAAGCATCCCCATTCCAGATGGAGTTTTTCACGATAACATAATCAACGTGTTTAAGGTCAGCAACCTGACGTCCACCTGCATAAGAAATAGCACTTTGAAGGTCTTGTTCCATCTCAGTTAAAGTGTCTTGCAGATGACCTTTGGCAGGAAGCAAGATACGTTTTCCTTCCACGTTCTTATAAGCTCCTTTTTGGTATTGGGAAGCTGAACCATAGTATTCTTTGAATTGTTCACCATCAACTTCAATTGTTTTCCCTGGACTTTCGATGTGTCCTGCAAAGAGGGAACCAATCATAACCATGCTGGCACCGAAACGGATAGACTTGGCAATATCGCCATGAGTACGAATTCCTCCATCAGCAATAATCGGTTTACGTGCAGCCTTAGCACACCAGCGGAGAGCAGCCAATTGCCAACCACCTGTACCAAAACCAGTCTTGACCTTGGTGATACAAACCTTACCAGGACCGATACCAACCTTAGTAGCATCTGCACCAGCATTTTCCAATTCACGCACCGCTTCTGGTGTTCCCACATTTCCAGCAATAACAAAAGTATCTGGCAATACTTTCTTGATGTGTTTTATCATAGAAATCACGCTATCCGCATGACCATGGGCAATATCAATCGTGATGTACTCAGGAGAATCAGCCTTGAGCTGGCTAACGAAATCATACTCGTAGTCCTTAACACCAACAGATATAGAAGCAATGAGCCCTTGCTCGTGCATGCGTTTAATAAAAGGAATGCGTCCTGCCTCATCAAAACGATGCATAATGTAGAAGTAACCACCTTTAGCCAGTTGCTCTGCTACATTTTCATCCAAAATCGTCTGCATATTAGCTGGCACAACAGGTAGTTTAAAGGTGTGATTTCCTAGAGTGACACTTGTATCCGCTTCTGCACGGCTTTTAATGACACATTTATTTGGAATCAATTGAATATCTTCGTAATCAAAAATTGGAAATTCATTTAACATATCGATGTCTCGTTTCTTTTGTAATGACCTACCTATGCTCTCGCATCACTACGCCTTTTCCGACGTTTCCTTAATTAATTATAAATCAAAGTACAGTTTTTGTCAAATAATTTTATAAATTAAATTATATTGTTCGGTTTTTACTTATATTATAAAACAAAAGAAAGAGGAAAGATTATTGTCTCCCCACTTCTTCTCTATCCTAATAATACTCGCCCTGACGATAGTCCCATGAGTTAAAGGTGTCTGACAGGTGCATCATAATCTTATCAATGTCAAGCCCTTTGCGGATTACAACTGGAGCTGGTGAAGTTGAACGTGCTCCCCCTTGTTCCGGGATGAGTTTGCCGTCTTTATCAACCATAGAGACCATCACACCTTGCTCATAGCGTGTTTCAATCGTTTTGTCAGGCTGGATAGATGCCACATAGTCGTCCGCCTCGATAACAAGGTCAACTGCCCCTTCGATGCGTTCTCCGATACCTTCTACCTTACCACGGTTTCCTTTTCCAGATGGGTTAGCTGATGAGGCATAAACCATCTTGCCTTCTTCCCAAAGTTTGGCAGCCAATTGTTCACCAGCTTTCCCGAACTTGATAACGAAACAGCTCGTTCCACGCACGTCAGTCATCAGCTCTTCACGACCATCACCGTATGCTTTTAGTTTTTCAAAGGCTTCTGGTTTCCAAGGAAGGATACAACCAAGAAGAATATCTTCGTCCCAATGTTTTTGGTAGAAGGCTTCAATTTCTGGGTTGAGTTGTGCTAAGGCGCGAAGCTCATCCATGCTACCACAGAGAACAACACCTGGTTTGTTACGGTTACGCTCTTTGGCTTCAAACTTGCGTTCAAGTCCTGCCTTATCGCTAGTCATGATGATATAACCGACTTTTGTAGGGCAAACAATGCACCCTCCCTCACCTTTTAAAATGTCATAGCCTTCTTGTGAAAGTGTTCCGTTCCATTGAATGTGTTTCGTCATAATTCTATTTCCTTTTCTAATTTTCTTCTAATCCTGCCAGTAGACTGGTCGTTGTTTTTCATAGGCAGCAATCAAATCTTCATACTGCAAAGTAATACCGATATCATCCAAACCATTTAAGAGTTTGTGTTTCCATTCGCTATCGATTTCAAAAGTGAATTCTCCAACTGGTGAGATGATTTTTTGTTGTTCCAAGTCCACAGTTACCTGGTCACTTGGTTTAAGCTGGGCTAGTTTCTCTCTAACCTCTCTGGGCTGAACAATAGGCAACATGCCATTATTGAGTTCATTATTGTAATGAATATCCCCAAAAGATCCTGCAATCACAACCTTAAAACCATAGTCCGCTAGAGCCCAAGCGGCGTGCTCCCTCGAAGAACCTGCCCCAAAGTTATCCCCTGAGATAAGAATACTGGCTTTACGATATTCAGGCTGATTAAAGACAAAGTCAGGATCCTCAGTATACTTGTCGTCCAGATAACGCCAAGCATACATGAGGTACTTACCAAAGCCTTTCTTATCGATCAACTTGAGAAACTGCTTGGGTAGGATTTGGTCGGTGTCGATATTATCATTCATGAGAGGAACGGTCGTTCCCGTATAAACTGTAAATTTCTCCATATCCTCTCCTTACTGGGCTTCTGGCATTTGCCGAACATCTACGAAACGCCCTGCGATAGCTGCCGCAGCTGCCATAGCTGGACTGCAGAGATGAGTCTTAGCACCAAATCCTTGTCTGTCTTCAAAGTTGCGGTTGCTGGTTGAGGCGCAGTGGACACCATCAGGGACCTTGTCTGGATTCATTCCTAGGCACATAGAACAACCTGGGTCTCTCCACTCAAAGCCAGCATCTATGAAAACCTTATCCAAACCCAACTTCTCAGCAGCTCGTTTGACAGGACGAGAGCCCGGAACCACGATAGCCGTTAAGTTAGGAGCTATTTTCTTCCCTTTGACAAATCGCGCCGCCAGCTGCAAGTCACTGAGACGAGCATTTGTACAAGAGCCGATAAAGATATAACCTAGTTCAATATCTGCTGGCTTTTGACCTGGTTCCAAATCCATATAATTGTAGGCTCGTTCATCATTCATATCCTTAATTTCTGGGAAACTACTGTCAAAGTCAACGCCCATAGCAGGATTGGTTCCCCAGGTTACCATGGGAGCCAAGTCTGAGACATCCATCCGGATAACCTTGTCATAAACGGCATCCTCATCACTGACAATTGTTTTCCAATCCGCCACAGCCTCTTCAAAGTCCTCTGGAACACATTCTCGTCCCTTAAGATAGTCATAGGTGGTTTGGTCCGGATTCATAATCCCCATCTTAGAACCAAACTCGATGGACATATTGCAGATAGTCATTCGCTCTTCCATGCTCAGTGCATCAATCGCTTGTCCCCGATATTCCACCACATAGCCAACACCACAGGCAACGCCGTACTTGGCAATCAAGGCTAGAATGAAATCCTTAGAATAAACTCCTTTTTGAGGAACACCAGTGAATTCTACCAGCATTTTCTTGGGTTTGACCTGCCAGAGTGTCTGGGTAGCGAAGACATGCTCAACCTCACTGGTCCCAATTCCAAAAGCGATTGCTCCGAAAGCTCCGTGAGTTGCTGTATGACTATCCCCACAGACGATAAATTTCCCTGGTTGGGTTCTTCCTGTTTCTGGACCAACCATATGAACAATCCCCTGCTTTTCAGAACCGTGGGCCGCATGTTCAATCCCAAACTCCTCAACATTTTCAGCCAGCTTATCAATTTGAGCCTTGGAAATTACATCTCGAATATCGTAGATATTGACTGTCGGGACATTGTGGTCAAAGGTTCCAAATGTCAAGTCTGGTCGTCTCAATCTACGACCTGCGTCTCGTAATCCTTGAAATGCCTGAGGACTGGTCACTTCGTGGATATAGTGCTGGTCCACATACATGAGTTGGGGCTGCCCCTCTTCTCCTGTGATGACATGACGGTCCCATAATTTATCAAAAATCGATTTTCCTGCCATCCATTACCTCCAAATAAAATATAAGGCTACTAGTGTGGACACCATCCCGAGAAACCAAACTGTTTTAAAATACCATTTTCGAGTCTTATGGTGAAAGATGATTCCTGCCAAACAGGCACCAAAACCACCACAAGTAAAGGCTAAAATGAGTAAGATTTTCTCTGGGATGCGCCAAACTCTTCTCCTTGCCTTAGATTTGTCAATGCCATAAATCAGGAAAACCATGACATTCCAAATCAAAAGGACTAGAGTAATTTTTTCGTCTAACTTCATAACCTTGCAATAATAGCTTCCGTCATTTCCTTAGTCGAAGCTTGTCCACCTATATCTCTTGTTAAAACACCAGCTACCAAACTTGCCTCAACAGCATGCTCGATACGCTCTGCATCCTCATAACGTCCAAAGCTGTCTCTCAACATCATGGCCACTGATAAAATCATGGAAATAGGATTTGCAATTCCTTGACCTGCAATATCAGGAGCTGAACCGTGAATGGGCTCATAGAGACTTGGTCCATTTTCAGAATGACTGGCTGATGGCATGACCCCAAGTGTACCAGATAGGACGCTTGATTCATCAGATAAAATATCTCCGAAAAGATTCTCCGTCACGATGACATCAAACTTGGCAGGATTGGTAATCATGAGCATGGCAGCTGAGTCCACTAACTGGTGTTCCAAGGTCACATCTGGGAAATCCTGCGCGACTTCCTCAACCACTTTTCTCCAGAGTTTTGAGGTCGCTAGAACATTTTGCTTATCGATACTAGTAACGATTTTTCTGCGACTTCTTGCGATTTCAAAGGCTTTGCGAATAATCCGTTCCACTTCCTCATAGCTATAGTCGTTGATATCACGCGCTTTTCTTTCTTCAAGGATATGATCCCCAAAATAAATCCCACCTGTCAACTCACGCACCACGACAAAGTCTACACCAGCAATTCGTTCCGGTTTGAGTGGTGACAAATGCTTGAGACTGTCAAAGATTTTTACAGGGCGAATATTAGCGTAAAGATTGAGTTCCTTACGGAGAGCTAGCAAGCCTTGTTCAGGCCGAACCGTTGCACTATCATACTGGGGACTACCAATAGCTGCTAGGAGAATGGCATCTGCTTCTCTACATGCCTTGAGGGTTTCATCAGGTAAGGGATGCCCTGCAGCATCAATACCTGCACCTCCAAAAGGTCGTCTGTCTATTTCATAGTCAAAGCCTGTTTTTTTAGCTATAGCTTCCAGAACCTCTAACCCAGCATCCATGATTTCTGGGCCGATTCCATCCCCTGCCAGAACTACTATTTTCTTTGTCATAGCTTTCTCCTTTACACACTAGGCATATCACGATAGGAAACACTGCGTCCCATCTCACCAGCATTCTCTTTTTGAACAAAGGTATTGGCATTGATGTAGGCAATAGCAGATGCTTTCAGTACATCGAAATCAAGCCCTGCTGCATTAAAGATGGTTTCTGTATCTCTGTTTTCAACAGTGACCAAAACCCGAGCTTGGGCATCAATTCCATCTGTCACAGCATCAATGGTATAGGACACCAAGCGGACAGATTGATTAAAGAACTTATCGATAGCGTTAAAGATAGCCTCAACAGAGCCTTGTCCTGTCGCATTAAATTCGACCTTCTCACCATCCATATTGACCAGGCTAACAAGCGCTTCAATGTCATTATCTGCATGAGTTTGAAGTTGTAAATCATCAAAGTGGAAACCTTCTGGATTTTCAACCATGGTGCCAGCTACCAGAGCACGAATATCTGCATCTGTAATTTCTTGTTTTTTATCTGCCAGAGCCTTGAACTTAGCAAAGAGTGGCTTGATATCCTCTTCTGTAAAGTCTAGGGCCAATTCTCTCAGCTTCTCAACGAAGGCATGGCGACCAGACAATTTTCCAAGCGGAAGACTATTACTCTTAACACCAACCAATTCCGGGGTGATAATCTCATAAGTAAGAGGATTTTTAAGGACTCCATCTTGGTGAATACCAGATTCGTGAGAAAAGGCATTGCCACCGACCACAGCCTTGTTTTTAGGAACTGGAATACCTGAGAAGCGAGAAACCATTTCTGACGTATTGATGGTTTCATTTAAAACAATACTAGTTTCTGCTTGGTAGTAATCTTGGCGAATATTGAGGGCCACTGCAATTTCTTCCAAAGCAGCATTACCAGCTCGCTCCCCGATACCATTGATGGTTCCTTCGACTCGTCCTGCCCCATTCTTGACAGCAGCAAGGCTATTTGCCACTGCCATTCCGAGGTCATCATGACAGTGTGGTGAATAGATAATCTGACGATCCGTCTTGACATTCTCAATCAAGTGTTTGAAGATAGCTCCGTATTCCTCTGGTGTGGTAAATCCTACCGTATCAGGGATATTGATATAAGACGCCCCTGCATCAACCGCTGTTTGAACAACTTGCAAGAGGAAATCCAACTCTGTTCTGGTCGCATCTTCAGGAGAGAATTCGACCACTTCAAACTTGGAACGTGCATAAGAGACATGCTCACTGATTGCTTCCAAAATCTCTTCCTTGCTCTTATTGAGCTTATACTTTCGGTGAATCGGACTGGTAGCGATAAAGACGTGAACCTGTGGATACTTGGCGTCCTTGAGAGCCTCGTAACAAGCATCAATATCAGACTTGACAGAGCGAGCCAGACCAGTTACCGCTGTTTTCTTCAATACTTTAGCAATCTCCTGAACTGCCGTAAATGAGTCTGGGCTAGCCGCCGGAAAACCAGCTTCGATGGCTGAAATACCCCATTTCTCCAGCTGCCTTGCTATGGCAATTTTTTCTTTGATTGAAAAGTTAACACCCGGTGTCTGTTCTCCATCCCGAAGGCTGGTATCTAGAAATTCAACTGTTCTCATAAGATTTCCCCTTTTCCAAATGTGGTTTTAAAAAAACATCTCGCTTAGAAGTCCAAGCGAGATGTTGTTTCACTCCCGCTTGGTAAGCCAAACAGGACTAATGCTTTTTGCACTAGCCCGAGTACCTCAACAACAAAGCAAATTGATTAAACTTAGCTGTTTTCATGTTTGACTTTCTCCTTCGTTTGATATCTTGATTAGTATTTTAGCATAGGCAAAAGTACTTGTCAAGAAAAAATCCAATATTTTCTGAAAATTTCTTCAGTAGAGAATATTTTGCTAATTGAAAGTTCTTGAAAAATCTTGAAATGTTTCATTTTTTAGTGGTTAAATTCCAGCTTCTTTCTATAAATTCCAGTACTTCTTCATCTGATAAAGTATCATCAAGCGCCACACTAATCCAGTAACGTTTATTCATATGAAAAGCTGGATAAATGCCCTTTTTTGAAAGTAAATCAGCTACTTGGTCATGTTTGAGGTTGACTGCTTCCACTAGGTCTTCTCTGCCCTTTTCCAGCTTATCCCAAGAGATTTTCATCAAGACGGCATACCACTTTTTATTGCCTTCGTGTCTTAACACTGCCGTATCAGGCGATTTCTCCCACAAATACTCCAACTGATTACCATACTGTTCCTGAACTTGAGTCATGATTCGCTTAGTCTGAGGGCAAATAAAATCCTGTACCTCAAAACAAGCCTTCCGAATCTGGTAAAGAATCTCCAAACAAGCCTCACGGACACTTGCAACAAAACTTCCTTTAAAACTTTCCATATGGACTTGAGGATAGAGATCACCAGTCTCCTGGTCAAAGACTTGAAAACTCACATTATCAGCAGTGATGGATACAGTCATGACAAAGTCACCCAGCAAAATCTCGCAACTATAGGTCCAGACTCCCGCATTTTCTACAAAACCATAATCATGAGCCTTTTCTTGATTCAATTGATAGGATTTAAAAATTTCAAACATAAGTGAAAACTGCTACCCAAAGCTAGCAGTTCCTTTCTATTTTTTAAAAGACAACCTTGGTTCCGTGCAATTGTGTCACACCTAGCTGATCGATAAAGGTTTGACGGTTGTCAAGGTCAATCCCCCCACCTGGTAGAATTTCAATTTTATCTTTAGCGTGTTCCAAAATTCTGTGATAGTGAGCAAAACGTTTGTCTAGTGAATCGCCAGACACACCAGCGCGAGTTAGGATACGAGTGACACCGGCTTGGCTGAGCCAGTCAATAGCTTCTAACTGGTCTTCTTCGCTCAATTCATCAAAGGCCATGTGGAAGACAATTTCCATTCCTTTTGATGCCGCAATTAACTTCTCCAGATTAGGCTTATCCAACTTTTTATCAGCAGTTAAAACCCCAAATACAACTCCTTGACTTCCAGCCTGAGCAGCCAACCGAATATCTTCTAGCATAATAGCAATTTCTAGTTCATTATAGACAAAGTCGCCACCACGTGGACGAATCATGGTCATGATAGTCGTATCGTAGTTAGCTGCCAATTCAACCGCTGCCTTGGTCACTCCATAGCTGGGTGTTGTTCCTCCCACTGCTAGATTATCACAGAGTTCGATTCGACGAGCTCCAGCCTGCATCGCTTTTTCAAGCAAGGTCACATTTTCAGCACAAAATTCGTAAATCATTTAATTCTCCTTGAAGATTACTTTAAATTCATTATATCATATTGTTATGAATATGCTTTCAATTTTATCAAGGAAAATAGTGACAAATTTTACTTATTCTTTATCCGGAATGACCTTGAAGAGATAATAGGTAATAAAGATGGTCAAGGCTCCTAGACCGATTTTGACCGGTAAAAGAGGGGCAAAATAAATAGAAATCCCCATCAAGATGTAGATAGATACGATGATTTTTTTCTTTCGTTCATGCGCAATAGACTTAGTCTCACGAAAATCAGCTACATATGCTTGATAGAGCTTGGTATGATAAAGCCATTCTTCGAAACGCTTGGAACTTCTGGAAAAACAAGCAATAGACAACAAAAGGAAAGGCGTTGTGGGCAACAAGGGTAAAACAACCCCAACAATAGCCAAGGCCAGTGATAAAAAACCAATGATTAGATAAATAATACGCATAACTTCTCCTAGTTAAAATAATCTTATTCTAGTTTCGCATACAATGATGAATTTTGTCAAGTTCTAACCAAAAAGAGCCTGAAATTCACTTTCAGGACTCCCCCTCTTATTTAATCTTTTCTTCTTCGTAGTCACCTTTACTACAAACAACCTGCTTGCCACCACCACGGACTTTTTTCTCCATGAGGAAGTTGCCACATTTTGGACAGTCACGACCAACAGGCTTGTCCCAAGAGGTAAATTCACAGTCTGGATAGCGATTGCAACCATAGAAGAGGCGGTTACGTTTTGTTTTACGTTCAATAATTTGTCCCTGATGACAACTTGGACACTCAACACCAATCTCTTTCACGATTGCTTGGGTATGACGGCAATCTGGGAAATTGCTACAAGCGTAGAACTTACCAAAACGACCAAGTTTAATGACCATTGGACTGCCACACACTTCACAGTCAAATCCAGCTGGTTCATCCTTAATCTGGATTTTCTCCATTTCTTCTTCAGCCTTGGCAACCTCTTTAGAGAATGGTTTGTAAAAGGCATCAATGACACGTTGCCACTGCTCTTTTCCGACTTCGACATCATCCAGTTTGCCTTCCATTTCGGCTGTAAAGGTCACGTTTACGATATCTGGGAAATATTCAACAATGAGCTTGTTAACAATTTCTCCCAACTCTGTCGGTTCAAAGCGTTTGGCTGCAAGGCGAACATAATAACGTTTCTGAATAGTTTCAATGGTCGGTGCGTAGGTTGACGGACGGCCAACCCCATTTTCTTCCAAGGTCTTGATCAGTGTCGCTTCAGAATAACGAGCAGGCGGTTGAGTGAAATGTTGCTCTGGTTTGCTATTAATCTGTTTAACCACATCGCCAACAGCCATGTCCGGTAACATCTTATTCTTATCAGAATCATTATAAATGGCAAGATAACCATCAAACTTAACCTGACTACCATTAGCAGCAAATTGAACCCCATTTTGAGACAATTTAACGGCCATGGTATCAAAGACAGCAGCTGTCATCTGACTCGCTACAAAACGATTCCAAATAAGAGTATAAAGCTTGAGCTGATCCTTGTCCAGATACTTAGCAATACTTTCAGGTGTGTTAAAGACACTAGACGGGCGAATAGCCTCGTGGGCATCCTGAGCTCCTGAAGCATTTTTGACCTTGCTACCATGCTTAGAATACTTGCTACCAAAACGGTCCGTAATGAAGCTTGCTGCCTCATTTTGCGCCACTGGACTGATACGAGTCGAATCGGTACGCATATAGGTAATCAAACCTTGAACACCAGAACCGATATTAATCCCTTCATAGAGCTGTTGGGCAACCATCATAGTCTTTCGAGTACGGAAGTTAATTTTATTGGCAGCGTCCATCTGCATGGATGAAGTGGTATAGGGTAAAGGAGCATTGCGTTTGCGCTCTTTCTTATCTACCTGATCCACTGAAAAATCCTTACTAGTCAGACGAGACAAGACTTCCTTGACCTCATCATTGCTAGTCAATTTCAGCTTTTTGCCATCCACTCCATAGAAGGAAGCTTGAAATTGCTTGGTTCCCTTTTTAAAAACACCATCAATTGTCCAGTATTCTTCTGGTTGGAAGGCATTAATTTCATTCTCACGGTCAATGATTAACTTAAGCGCAATAGACTGAACGCGCCCTGCTGATAAGCCCTTCTTGACCTTCTTCCACAAAATAGGCGAAATCGAATAGCCTACCAAACGGTCTAGGACACGACGAGCCTGTTGGGCATCGACCAAGTCCATATCAATCTTACGAGGTTCTTTAAAAGCATTTTTGACCGCATCCTTGGTGATTTCATTGAAGACCACACGGTTGGCATCATTTTCATCTAAGTTGAGAATATGGGCCAAATGCCAAGAAATCGCTTCTCCTTCACGGTCCGGGTCACTCGCCAGGAAGACTTTATTAGCTTTTTTGGCTTCTTTTTTTAAGTCATTGATGAGAGGGCCCTTTCCTCGAATATTGATATATTGCGGTTCATAATTATTTTCAATATCGACAGACATACTGGATTTCTTCAAATCACGGATATGCCCGACACTGGCTAAAACCTTGTAGTTTCTGCCTAGATATTTTTCAATCGTCTTGGCCTTAGCAGGCGACTCCACGATTACTAGATTTTTTTTAACTGTTGATTTTTTCTTTTTTGTTGCCGTAGCCACAGTATCACACCTTTTCAAAGTAATAAACTTTATAAAGTGTAAACCATTTTTTGAACCCTGTCAAGACTTAGCTACTATATATAGAAGAAAAGTTGGTTTAGAAAGAGAAATTTTATCTTAAAATTCAAATTCCGCAAGAACATCCTTCCCACTGGTGACCAATTTTGCCCCTTCTTGAATCAAATGATGGCAACCGTCTGATAGTCCATCTAAAACGCTACCAGGAATAGCAAAGACATCGCGCCCTTCTTCCATTGCTCGCTCACAGGTAATGAGACTCCCCGAGCGCATCTTGGCCTCTGCTACAATCACGCCACGACAAAGTCCAGCGATGATGCGATTACGGGCAGGAAAATGAAATTTCAGAGGTTGTTCGCCAGGTCCATATTCACTGAGAACCAGATGGTCATTGCCGATGTAGTCTTGCAAGCGTTTATTGGCTTTAGGATAAAACACATCCAGTCCTGTTCCAATCACTGCAATGGTTTTTCCGCCATTCTGAAGAGCTGCCATATGAGCTACTGTGTCAATTCCCTTGGCTAATCCACTGACGATAACCAGTTCATTTTCCAATCCCTGAATGACTTTTTCAACTGACTTAGCTCCCTGTTTGCTACAAGCACGACTTCCTACGACTGCTACCTTCGGAAATTTCAAGAGGTCCAGGTTTCCCTTGTAAAATAAAAGTACAGGCGCATCATATATTTCACTCAAATCCCAAGGGTAACAGTCATCTAAAATAGAGAAAGATGGAAATTTTTGAAACTCCTTCTCCAAATTCTCATCGTCTATCTGAAAATAACGTTCCATAAAAACGGCTGGATTTCTGCAACCTGATATATCTGCAATATCACCCAACAAAAGCTCCTGATCAACATTTTCACCATATTCTAGGACCTGCAAAACCTGTTGATTTGTCAAACCTGATTTTTTTAACTTATAGATTTCATAGTTTGTGATTTTCATAAATAACTCCATTTCTTTTTCTACTCATCTATTTATTCGTAAAAAATCAAAAAAACATCCGACTATTTAGCCAGATGTTGGAATCTTTAATTTTCGTTTTTAAGAATTTCTTCTAATTTATGATAGTCTTGGACACTATCGATTTCATAGATGCTATTGCCTTCTAATTCTTCAACATAGACATCCAGCTCTTTGATGTTATCCTTAACCATATTGTCCCAGTAGAGATCAACAAACTCGCCACTTGCATAAGCCTTGTCGATAAAGCTGACAATCTTTTCTGCAGTTGGAGCGTCCCAGAAGGATACACCACTAAGGATACGACCAGCCTTGCTATCAACAGTAATGTCTTGAACCTTATAGTCATCTCCATAGACCAAGAACCATTCGTTGGTACAATCTTCACGATAGACACTAAAATAAGTCGAACGAGTCAAATCATTACGGAACATATTTTTAAAGAGATAATTATCGGCATCAATAACATAGCTATTGGCCAATTCTTCTTTTACAAGATAGAGAGAGTAAAAGTTATTGTAGTCAGCGTATTTATCATTGAAGACGAGGCGAACACCATATTTTTCTTTCAAGTAATCGAATTGTTCTTTAAGGTAACCAACAATGATGATGATTTCATTGATTCCTTTTTCTTTTAAAAACTCAATTTGGTATTCAATCAAGGGTTTTTGATTAACCTGAACCAAGGCTTTAGGGGTATTTTCAGTCATAGGACGCAAGCGAGTTCCCAATCCCGCTGCTAAGATGATGGCTTTCACACGAATCTCCTTTATTCTTTAATAATAATATAAACTCCAGCAATAACGACAAGTGACGTAATAATTGTCAGCATATCTAGCGGTGCACCCAAGAAAACAACTGCAAACAAGACTGTCCATACTACATAGCTCACGTTCAAGCCTGTAGCCTTGGCTGGTTGCAAGCGATTGATAGCGATATAATAAGCCAAATAGGAAATCATATCAAAGGCTGCAAAGACAATCATAAGACCTAGCAATTGTCCATTGGCCACTTCTGCAAATGACTGATGAGAGAAGAGCACAATCACAAGATAGGACAAGAATGAAGTTACTTGACGGATTAAGAGGGCTTCGATTTCACTCAATTCACTTTCCATGGCAAAAGAGCTAAGAACACTCTCACTTCCCCATGCAATAGCACAAACCAAAGCACAGAGAATCCCAATGTAGAAGGAATTGACCTGTTCAACCTTATAGGTCTGAGCAATAATCCCTGCAATAATCAAGACAATCCCAAATACAGTATTTTTTGAAATCTTGTGCTTCAAGAAGAAGAAAGCCAATAAAACCGAAATCGCAGGGTAAATAGCCGACACAGATGAAGCTAAAGAACTTCCGATATACTTAACCGCATAAAGATTGGCCTGCATACCGATAGGGCCTGCTAGCAAGGCTCCGATGATCACACTAACATTGCGAATATTTAAGAAAATTGAAAGACGAACTTTTCCTTCTTTTACCAAGAGAAAAGCTAGTAAGATAAAGATACTCAAGAAATCGTGAGCAGCGGCCACCACAAAGGGCGACAAATCTGTAAAAATCGAAAAGATATAAGCACTAATCGTTAGACCTAAACCCCAGAAAATACCTGAGAGTAGACCAAAAGAAACTCCATTTTTAGTTTTCATCTGAACCTCCATAATATGACAAACCTTTAACAGTTCTTTGGTAACGATTCACACCATAGTCACCAAAATCTGCGCCTTGCTCTTCCTTATAGACAGTCCATAGACTCCAAATAGTATCTTGTAAAATTTTATAAATGGCAATCTTTTCACGAGAGACAGGTGTTTGCTCACTCTCATAGTGAGATAAGAAGGCTTCTTCCTCTTGACGAGTGAATTCAGACTCTAAAAAGAGAGCAGCCAAATCCCACATTGGATCGTTCATTGATGAATATTCCCAGTCAATAAGATAAAGTCGTCCTTGAGGTGATTCGATAAAGTTTTCAGGCACCAAATCGATATGACAAGATTTTCTGTCAACACCTAAGTCAGCAAGTCTTTTCTCTAAGGAGAAGACTTCTTCTCTAACTGCTTCATAGTTGGCATAAGGGATTTTTTCCTCAATCAAAGATTCGTATTTTTTGATTTCTTCAAAAGGAGCAAATTCTCCTCTTAATTCCTTGCCAGAAGCATGAATGGTTTGTAAAATTGGAGCAATTTTATCAAATTTGGTCTTGATTGACGTTGAATCAAGCGTAATCGCAGATTCGATATACTCATTTACTTTGATACCAGCTTCAATATCAAAAAGATAATTTTTTACATCTAAGTCTAAATTCTTTAGTAGTTCAAGATTGTACTTTTCATCTTGACGATTGATCAGCTTTTCTGTCCCTTTACCAAAGAATTTAACAATGTATTGCTTATTTGTTGTTTTGACCAAATAGTTTTGATTGGTCATTCCCCCCAGTTGTTCAACACTGAGGACTTCCTCTTCTTGACTAAGTAAGGAAGAAATTTTTTCTTTAATGATTTTCTCCACAATTAACCTCCAGCACCTATACTTCCCACTTAAACACGGTTTTAAAGGCTGTGTTTAAGTCGGTAGCAAAGACACGATGAATATCTTTAATTTCTCTTACAGGTTCTTCTAGATAAAGGATATTTTTAAGACGATTAGCAAATTTCTTGACTTCCATCATTTGGATTGCATTTTCAAAATCAATGCGACCAGAACGAGAGGACCCAACCAAGAGCAAGCCTTTTTCTAAGGCATCGCGTGTATTGAGATTGACTTTATACTCACTAACTCCCATCATAAGAATCGTTCCCTGAGGACGAATATAGCGAACCAAATCATTAATAGCTGGTCCAGTACCATCACCACCACAACACTCAAAAGCATGGTCAAAGGCCAAATCTTCAGGAATATTATCAGTAATATAGCATTCTTTGGCAAATGAGAAAAGTTCCAACTTTTCCCAATGACGACCAATAACCACAATCTCTGCTTCTGGCAAAGTATAGTTGATAATATTGGCAACCACAAAAGCTAAACTTCCATCTCCGATAACAGCAATTCGGTCTCGCTTGCTATGAGCAAGAGTCAATAAGCGATTCATAGCGTGCATGCCGACACTGACAAACTCTGTAATCGCTGCAACCGTGTCTTCAATAGCATCATAAGCTACCACACGATCTTTAGGGAGAGAAACAAACTCTCTCATAAAGCCATCAAATCCACTAGACAAGAAATGGGTCCCTGTCATGTAGTTTTCATAGAATTCTTCATCACTCTGCATAGGAGGCTGATTAGGAATCATGACAACTTTTTGCCCAACCTCGTAGGTTCCTGTCGGGTCAGAAATAACGGTTCCACATGACTCGTGAATCATTGCCATTGGAAGCTTTTTATTCAAAATCTTTGGATCACGTTTTCCTTGGTAGTAACGCTGATCCGCATGACAGACAGCCATGTAGTTAGGACGGATGAGGATATGATTCTCTTGGCCAATAGCCTCTTCCTGGTATTTGACATTGATAAACTTAGGCTTAGTTAGTTGATAAATTTGATTAATCATTTTACTAGTCTTTCTCAATCATACTTTTTGCAATCTTCAAATCTGTTACTGTTGTGATTTTTAGGTTTGAGTATTCGCCCTTGGCCAAGGCCACATCTTTTCCTTTGATCACAAAGATTTTACATGCATCTGTCAAGATTTCCTTCTCTTCATCAGAAAGAGATCCATAAAGGTCCATGAAGTCCTTGCAACGGAATGTTTGAGGTGTTTGTCCTTGATAAAGGTGAGCACGATTTGGAATATCTGTAATAAATTGACCATTGGTACTTTCAACGATAGTATCAACCGCTTCTACAACTGTGTCCACTGCGTCATGATTTTGGGCAAGTTGGATATTGTCCTGAATCATGCGAAGCGTAATAAATGGACGAACAGAATCGTGGGTAACAACGATATCCTCTGGTGTAAGCAGACGATAAGCATCAATGGCTTCAATGATTTTCTCAATACTTGTATTGCGGTCAGCACCACCTTTTGTAATGATGATACGTTCCTTATGAAGAGGAAGATATTTATCTACAAGATCTTCTGCATGAGAAACCCAGTCTCCATGAACCCCAACTACAATTTTTTCAATACTTGGTTCCAAGACAAATTTTTCAATTGTATGAATCAAGATAGGTCGATCACCTAGCTCTAAAAATTGTTTTGGCAAGTTACTGATTCCCATACGTGTGCCAGTTCCACCAGCAAGAATTCCTGCATAAATCATCTTTTTTCTCCTTTGTCTTACTAAAAAAACTTATTCTCTCTATTATACCACAATCTAGTCCTATCATAAAAGAAATACTAGTCATCCCGTTCTAGAATAGGAGGATTAAGCAGTTCCATTATTCAAAGAAACTGGTCCATTTCTAGTAGTGACTAGGAATTCTGTAGTCATTACTAATAAATGGCTGTGAAATTTTAGAGTTCTTCAGAATAATATAGTTTTCTTAAAGAAAGCTTAAAATAAAACTTTGAAACTTCAAAGTGATTACTTGACTTATACTCAATGAAAATCAAAAAGCAAACTAGGAAGCTAGCCGTAAGCTGTACTTGAGTACGGTAAGGCGACGCTGACGTGGTTTGAATTTGATTTTCGAAGAGTATTACTGCCCTTCATTTCTTATTAGCTGACTTTATGATATAATGAAAAACGAGGTAAATTGAATGAAAAGTATAAAATTAAATGCTCTATCCTACATGGGAATTCGTGTCTTGAATATTATTTTTCCCATCTTAACTGGTACCTACGTCGCGCGTGTCTTGGACCGAACTGACTATGGTTACTTCAACTCAGTTGACACTATTTTGTCATTTTTCTTGCCCTTTGCGACTTATGGGGTCTATAACTACGGTTTACGGGCCATCAGTAATGTCAAGGATAACAAAAAAGATCTGAATAGAACCTTCTCTAGTCTTTTTTATTTGTGCATAGCTTGTACGATTTTGACCACTGCTGTCTACATACTTGCCTATCCTCTCTTCTTTACAGATAATCCAATCGTCAAAAAAGTCTACCTTGTTATGGGGATTCAACTCATTGCCCAGATTTTTTCAATCGAATGGGTTAATGAAGCTCTGGAAAATTACAGTTTTCTCTTTTACAAGACTGCCTTCATCCGTATCCTGATGCTGGTCTCTATTTTCCTGTTTGTCAAAAATGAACACGATATTGTTGTCTATACACTTGTGATGAGTTTATCGACACTGATTAACTATCTGATTAGTTATTTTTGGATTAAAAGAGACATTAAGCTTGTTAAGATTCACATAAGTGATTTCAAACCGCTCTTTCTCCCTTTGACAGCCATGTTGGTCTTTGCCAATGCCAATATGCTCTTCACTTTTTTGGATCGTCTCTTCCTCGTTAAAACAGGGATTGATGTCAACGTTAGTTACTATACCATGGCTCAACGAATTGTGACCGTTATAGCTGGTGTTGTAACAGGAGCTATCGGAGTGAGTGTGCCTCGTCTCAGTTACTATCTAGGAAAAGGCGATAAGGAAGCCTATGTCGCACTTGTTAACAGAGGCAGTCGAATCTTTAACTTCTTTATCATTCCACTGAGTTTTGGACTCATGGTTTTAGGACCAAATGCCATCCTACTTTACGGTAGTGAAAAATATATCGGAGGTGGTATCTTAACCTCTCTCTTCGCTTTTCGTACGATTATCCTGGCCTTAGATACCATTCTTGGTTCCC
The DNA here is from genome assembly GCF_047460035.1 of Streptococcus mitis. Taxonomy (GTDB): domain Bacteria; phylum Bacillota; class Bacilli; order Lactobacillales; family Streptococcaceae; genus Streptococcus; species Streptococcus mitis_DW. Next base: position 192,296 of record NZ_JASHHB010000002.1, read on the forward strand.
AAATTCTCTTTACAAATGGCTATGAAAAACGAATCACAGTCTATACAGTCTTTGCAGGATTACTCAATTTGGGCTTAAATAGTCTCCTCTTTTTCAACCACTTCGTGGCTCCTGAATACTACTTACTGACAACTATGCTATCAGAGGCCTCTCTACTTGTTTTCTATATCATTTTCATCCATAGAAAACAACTCATCCACTTAGGACATATCTTTAGCTATACTGTTCGATACTCGCTCTTTTCACTTTCCTTTGTAGGAATTTATTTCCTGATTAATTTCTTGTATCCCGTGGATATGGTCATTAATTTGCCATTTTTGATTAATACTGGTTTGATTGTCTTGTTATCAGCCATCTCTTATATTGGTCTACTTGCCTTCACCAAAGATAGCATTTTCTATGAATTTTTAAACCATGTCCTAGCCTTAAAAAATAAATTCAAAAAATCTTAGGAGTATAGAATGAAACAACTAACCATTGAAGATGCCAAACAAATTGAATTAGAAATTTTGGATTATATTGATACTCTCTGTAAAAAGCACAATATCAACTATATTATTAACTACGGTACTCTGATTGGGGCGGTTCGACATCAGGGCTTTATTCCTTGGGACGACGATATTGATTTGTCCATGCCTCGAGAAGACTACCAACGATTTATAAACATTTTTCAAAAGGAAAAAAGCAAATATAAGCTCCTTTCCTTAGAAACTGATAAGAACTACTTTAACAACTTTGTCAAAATAACAGACAGTACGACTAAAATTATTGATACTCGGAATACAAAAACCTATGAGTCAGGTGTTTTTATCGATATTTTCCCTATGGATCGCTTTGATGACCCTAAGGTCATTGATATTTGTTATAAACTGGAAAGCTTCAAACTTCTGTCTTTCAGTAAATATAAAAATATTGTCTATAAGGATAGCCTTTTAAAAGATTGGATACGAACAGCCTTTTGGTTGCTCCTTCGACCGGTTTCTCCTCGTTATTTTGCAAATAAAATCGAGAAAGAAATTCAAAAATATAATCGTGAGAATGGGCAGTATATGGCTTTTATCCCTTCTAAATTTAAGGAAAAGGAAGTCTTCCCAAGTGGTACCTTCGATAAAACAATTGATTTACCCTTTGAAAATTTAAGCCTTCCAGCACCTGAAAAATTTGATACTATTTTGACGCAATTTTATGGAGATTATATGACCCTACCACCAGAAGAAAAACGCTTCTACAGTCATGAATTTCACGCTTATAAATTGGAGGATTAGGATGCAGTATTTAGAAAAAGAAGAAATTAAAGAAATTCAACTAGCCCTGCTAGACTATATTGATGAGACTTGTAAGAAACATGATATTCCTTATTTTCTAAGTTATGGAACCATGCTTGGAGCTATCCGCCACAAAGGTATGATTCCCTGGGACGATGATATTGATATTTCTCTCTATCGTGAAGATTATGATCGCTTATTGAAAATTATTGTGGAAGAAGACCATCCACGTTATAAGGTTCTCTCCTACGACACTTCTTCTTGGTACTTCCATAATTTCGCATCGATTTTGGATACTTCTACTGTTATCGAAGACCATGTTAAGTACAAGCGTCACGACACCAGTCTCTTTATCGATGTCTTCCCAATTGATCGCTTTACAGACTTGAGCATTGTCGACAAGAGTTATAAGTATGTAGCCCTTCGTCAACTAGCTTATATCAAAAAATCACGCGCAGTTCACGGTGATAGCAAATTAAAAGATTTTCTAAGATTATGTAGCTGGCACGCCCTCCGATTTGTCAATCCTCGTTACTTTTACAAGAAAATTGATCAGCTAGTCAAAAATGCTGTAACCAACACTCCTCAATATGAGGGAGGAATTGGTATTGGTAAAGAAGGAATGAAAGAAGTCTTCCCAGTTGATACCTTTAAAGAACTCATCTTAACTGAGTTTGAAGGCCGTATGTTGCCCGTCCCTAAAAAATATGATCAATTTTTAACCCAGATGTATGGGGATTATATGACACCACCATCAAAAGAAATGCAGGAGTGGTATAGCCACAGTATTAAAGCTTATCGCAAAAGCTGATTAAGCAGTAGTTTACAAGAAAAAATATAACAAAAAAGAGAAGATCATTACACCTTCTCTTTTTTCTATTTAAATTGCTTCTGTGACAAAACTACGGCTTTCCAATACTTTGAGCATGGCGTTAGCTGTATCTAGGGCTGTGAAGAGGGGCACTCCGTGTTCAATGGCTGAACGACGGATTTGCTCTCCATCTTCGTCTGCAGTTCGTTTGGTTCCTACTGTGTTAATGATAGCTTGAATTCTTCCTTTACGAACAAAGCTTGGAATATCCTTATCGTCATCACCAATCTTACCAACAGGTTGGGCTTGCAATCCATGACTGGCAAAGAAGGCTGCTGTCCCTTCTGTCGCGAGGATTCCATAGCCAATATTTTGGAAACGACAAGCCAAGTCCAAGGCTTCTTCTTTGGCATCATCAGCGATGGTAAATACAACGTTACCAAAAGTTGGCAAGTGTAAGTAAGAAGCTTCAAAGGCCTTATAGAGAGCTTTTTCCAAAGTCGTATCAGAACCCATAACTTCCCCTGTTGACTTCATTTCAGGACCAAGTAAGCTGTCTACCTTAGCTAGTTTGGTAAAGGAGAAGACAGGTGCCTTGATATGAACGCGGGTACTTTCAGGGTAAAGTCCATCTTGGTAGCCAAGTTCTTCAAGTTTTTGACCAAGAATGAGCTTGGTTGCTACTTGAGCCATAGGGATATTGGTCACTTTAGAAAGGAATGGAACCGTACGGCTGGCACGTGGATTGACCTCAATAACGTAGACTTTTTCATCCTTGATAACAAACTGGATGTTCATCATTCCAAGGCAATTAAGGCCGATTGCTAGACGTTTCGTATAGTCTGCTATAGTTTCCTGAACCTTTTGCGACAAGGTTTGTGGTGGGTAAACGGCCATTGAGTCACCTGAGTGGACACCAGCACGTTCGATATGCTCCATGATACCAGGGATAAGGACATTTTCTCCGTCTGAAATGGCATCAACTTCACACTCTTGTCCAACGATATAAGAGTCTACAAGGACTGGATGGTCAGGACTAGCCTTAACCGCTGTGCGCATGTAAGAACGAAGGTCTTCTTCGTTTTCAACGATTTCCATAGCACGTCCACCAAGTACATAAGATGGACGGACAAGAACTGGGAAGCCAATCTTTCGAGCTGCAAGAACTGCTTCTTCTTCATTGGTAGCCGTTTGTCCTGGTGGCTGTGGAATATCCAAATCTTTAAGAGCTTGCTCAAAGAGGTCACGGTCCTCAGCTCGGTCTAGGTCAGCAACCTGTGTCCCAAGGATGGTCACACCTGCTTTCGCCAATGGCTCCGCAAGGTTGATGGCTGTTTGACCACCGAACTGAACGATAACACCCTTTGGTTGCTCCAAGTCGATGACGTTCATCACATCTTCAAAAGTCAATGGTTCAAAGTAGAGTTTATCAGATACCGAGAAGTCTGTAGATACGGTCTCTGGATTTGAGTTCATGATGATAGCTTCGTAGCCAGCAGCTTGGATAGCCTTAACAGAGTGAACCGTTGCATAGTCAAACTCGACCCCTTGACCGATACGGATTGGACCAGAACCTAGGACAAGTACAGATTCCTTATCAGACTTGATAGACTCGTTTTCCCAACCATAGGTTGAATAGAAGTATGGTGTTTCAGAGTCAAATTCTGCCGCACAAGTATCTACCATCTTATAAACTGGAACAATCTTGCTTTCCAAACGAAGCTGGCGAACTTGGTCAGCTGTCGTTTCCCATAGTTCAGCAATCTTACGGTCTGAGAAACCATTTAGTTTTGCTGTTTTCAAGACTTCTAGATCTTGTGGATGGGCACCTAATTCTTGCTCAATTTCAAAGATATGCAAGAGTTTATCCAGATAGAAGATATCAATCTTAGTCAATTCAGCAATTTCTTCTGGTGTGTAACCACGGCGAATAGCTTCTGACACATAGAAGAGACGGTCATCCTGGGCTTTGACAACTTTTTCAATCAAGGCATCATCCGAAACCGCTGCAAGTTCAGGCATTTCATTGTGGTGCACACCAATTTCAAGGGAGCGACAAGCTTTAAGGAGAGATTCCTCGATGTTACGACCAATCGCCATTACTTCCCCAGTCGCCTTCATCTGGGTACCAAGACGGCGCTCACCCTTTTCAAACTTGTCAAATGGGAAACGCGGAATCTTGGCAACCACATAGTCAAGGGCTGGCTCAAACATGGCATAGGTTGAACCTGTAACTGGGTTGATCACCTCATCTAAGGTCAAACCTACGGCAATCTTAGCAGCCAATTTGGCAATTGGGTAACCTGTCGCCTTTGAAGCAAGGGCTGAAGAACGCGATACACGAGGGTTTACTTCAATGACATAGTACTTGAAGCTGTGTGGGTCAAGGGCCAACTGAACGTTACATCCACCTTCAATCTTGAGGGCACGAATAATGCTCAAGCTAGCGTCACGAAGCATTTGGTTTTCATAGTCTGACATGGTTTGAGCAGGGGCAAATACAATGGAATCTCCTGTATGAATCCCAACTGGGTCAAAGTTTTCCATGTTACAAACAACCAAAGCATTGTCAGCTGAGTCACGCATAACTTCGTATTCGATTTCCTTGAAACCTGCAATCGAACGTTCAATCAAACATTGGGTCACAGGTGACAATTTCAATCCATTTTCAGCGATTTCACGCAATTCTTCCTCATTAGCACACATTCCACCACCAGTACCACCAAGTGTAAAGGCTGGACGAACGATGACTGGGTAGCCAATTGTTGCTGCAAAGGCAACAGCTTCTTCAACAGTGTTTACAATTTCAGATTCTGGAATGGGTTGTTCCAATTCTTCCATCAATTGTTTAAAGAGGTCACGATCCTCCGCTTGGTCAATAGCAGATAATTTAGTTCCCAGAAGTTCAACACCAAGCTCATCAAGGATACCATTTTTAGATAATTCCATGGCCATGTTGAGACCTGTCTGACCACCGAGTGTTGGTAGCAAGGCATCTGGACGTTCCTTGCGAAGAATTCGTGTCACAAACTCAAGTGTAATCGGTTCAATATAAACCTTATCAGCAATTTCCTTGTCCGTCATGATAGTTGCAGGATTTGAGTTAACCAAAACAACCTCATAACCTTCCTCTTTCAAAGACAAGCAAGCCTGGGTCCCAGCGTAGTCAAACTCAGCAGCTTGACCAATAATAATCGGACCAGAACCAATCACCATAATTTTTTGAATATCAGTACGTTTAGGCATAGTTTATGATACAAAGCCCGTAAAGAACACAGCGAAAATAGGAAACTCGGTGCAGACGCCTTCAGCGTCAAGACGATGTTTATCTTTTTCACACAGTTCTTAGGGCGTGTTCACTTCCGCGAACAATGTATCTTCTCCTTTCTATTCGGCAACTCTCAGGTTGCCATTAAATAAATTCTCCGACGAGCTTTTACTCGTTCTTAGTTTGATTGTTTAAAAGCTTCCATCATCTCGATAAACTCATCAAATAGGTAGCTAGCGTCGTGTGGACCAGGGGCTGCGTCTGGATGGTATTGAACAGAGAAAGCAGGTTGGTATCTGTGACGCACACCTTCAACTGACTTGTCATTGATTTCTTCGTGGGTAATGATCAAATGCTCTGGCAAATCCTCACGGCTAACTGCATAACCATGGTTTTGACTTGTAAAATCCACACGTCCTGTAGCAATTTCACGTACCGCATGGTTAAATCCACGGTGACCAAACTTCATCTTGTAGGTCTTAGCACCATTTGCCATTGCAAAGAGTTGGTGCCCCATACAGATACCAAAGATTGGAATTTTTCCTTGCACACCACGAATCATATCCAGTGCCTGTGGAACATCTTCTGGGTTACCTGGACCGTTTGACAACATCACTCCGTCAGGATTGAGATGGAGAATTTCTTCAGCCGTTGTCGAATACGGAACAACCGTCACATTACAGTTGCGTTTAGAAAGTTCACGTAAAATTGAATGCTTGAGACCAAAGTCCACCAAGACAACACTCAAACCAACTCCTGGAGCTGGATAGGAAGTTTTAGTAGAAACCTGCTTGATATTGTCTGTCGGCAAGACTGTCGCTTGGAGCTGGTCCGTCACATGATCCATGCTGTCCCCAACATGGGTCAAGGTTGCACGCATAGTACCATGCTTACGGATAATCTTGGTGAGGGCACGCGTATCAATTCCTGAAATACCAGGAATTTTCTTGGCTTTCAAAAATTCATCCAAGGTCATTTGATTACGCCAGTTACTTGCTCTACGCGCTTCTTCAAAAACAACGACTCCCTTACAAGTTGGAATAATGGATTCGTAATCATCACGGTTGATTCCATAATTTCCTACCAAAGGATAAGTAAAGGTCAAGATTTGTCCATTATAAGACTGGTCTGTAATGGATTCTTGGTAGCCGGTCATGCCTGTATTAAAGACGATTTCGCCTGTAACATCAATATCTGCTCCGAAGGCTTTGCCTTCAAAAACTGTGCCATCTTCTAATACTAGAAGTCTTTTTGTCATATTTTCACCTCTCGTGGACGCTCACTGGCGTCTTTTAACGTCTTGTGTTTTAGTTGGCGTTTCTACTCGCCAGTACGGATTCTAAGATTGCCATTCGAACAAAGACACCATTGGTCATTTGTTGGACAATCCGTGATTTTGGTGCTTCAACCAAGTGGTCTGCGATTTCTACATCACGGTTGACTGGAGCTGGGTGCATGAGGATTGCTGTTTCTTTCAAGCGATCATAACGTTCTTGAGTCAAGCCATGTTGGGCATGGTAGTCTTCTTTGGAAAAGACAGCTCCACTATCATGGCGTTCATGTTGCACACGGAGAAACATCATGACATCCACCTGATCAATAATTTCATCAATAGTTACAAACTGCCCATAGTCTGCAAACTCTTGACTTCTCCATTCCTCAGGTCCTGCAAAGAACAGTTCAGCTCCCAAGCGTTTCAAAATCTGCATATTGGATTTGGCAACGCGTGAGTGGTCCAAGTCACCTGCAATCGCAACCTTAAGACCCTCAAAGTGACCAAATTCCTCATAAATAGTCATCAAATCAAGCAAGCTCTGGCTAGGGTGTTGGCCCGAACCATCTCCACCATTGATGATGGAAGTCGTAATCGTGGGACTAGCAATCAACTCTCTGTAGTAGTCAACCTCTGGGTGGCGAATCACACAGACATCCACTCCTAGTGCAGATAGGGTCAGGATAGTATCATAAAGTGTCTCACCCTTATTGACTGAACTAGTCTTCACATCAAAGTCAAGTCGCTCCAATCCCAATTTAATCTCTGCCACTTCAAAGGATTTATGCGTCCGTGTAGAATCCTCAAAGAAAAGATTGGAAACAATCGGATGGTCTTCATAAGGAAGCTGAGCTCCGTTTTTAAACTCAATTCCTCGCTTGATCAATTTCATCACTTGATCGACAGTGAGGTCTTCCATGGACACCACATGGTTCAATGCTTGTTGATTTTCTGACATGGCTACTCCTTTAGCTTTCTAAGCTTCTTCAGTAATCAGAACTCTGTCTTGGCCATCAAGTTCTGCCATCTCTACGATGATTTCTTCAGAACGACTAGTTGGGATGTTTTTCCCAACGTAATCTGGACGGATTGGCAATTCTCTATGTCCACGATCAACTAGAACTGCTAAACTCACGCGCGCAGGACGACCATGACCGACAATATTATCAATAGCAGCACGGATAGTACGGCCTGTATAAAGCACATCGTCCACCAAGATAACTTCGCGGTCTGTCACATCGACAGAAACCAAAGAAGTATCTTCTCCACTCTTAACATCATCACGGAAAGGTTTAGTATCCAATTCCACAACAGGAACTGTAAGATTTTCTAGCTGCTCCAAACGTTCTTGGATACGGTGGGCGATAAAGACACCACGAGTTTTAATACCAGCCAAGACGATTTTATTCAAATCTTTGTTGCGTTCGATAATCTCATAAGTAATACGCGTAATCGCTCGTTTGACGGTCAATTCGTCTACAACTTCTTTTGCCTTCATGACAAACCTCCAAAAAGAAAAGTCTCCTTAAACAAGGAGACTTGAAATGTATAGCCAAGCAAGCCCTACTGCAAACAGTATAGACTTCACCCTTCTACTTTATCGCGCTCCTTGCCTGCCTCACGGGACAGGTTTAAAGGAATATTTAATTATCAATTACTATAGCACAAAGCGAGCCTAAAATCAAGCAAAAACTTTTGAGTCCCCATCTTATAAATTGCTAAAATCATATAATTGTGGGTACTGGTCACACTCTGGATTTTTAGGATGGCAAATGGCTCTTCCAAAATAAATCATAGCCTGATGGGCAGCTAACCACTGCTCCGGTGGCAAGATATCCATAACCCGTTTTTCCACCTCAAGTGGTGTCGCTGATTTTTTGACAATATCGTGGTGTTTGCAAATACGCTCCACATGAGTATCCACTGCAAAAGCTGGAATCCCAAAGCCCACACTCATGACAACATTGGCTGTCTTGCGACCAACACCTGACAAACTCTCCAATTCCTCTCGTGTTTGAGGGACTTGACCATCGAAATCGTCTAGTATCTGTTGGGCACATTTTTTAAGGAATTTAGCCTTATTTCGATACAGTCCCAGGCGAGAAATGTGTGAAGCAATCTCACTCTCTGTTGCAACAGACATGGCTTGTGGCGTTGGAAAGGCAGCAAAGAGACCTGGTGTGGCCTTATTTACCGCTGCATCCGTCGTCTGGGCTGACAACATGACCGCAACCAAGAGTTCAAAATGATTGGTAAAATCAAGACTGGGCTTGGCATCTGGAAACAGAGCAATGATTTCTTCTAGCACTTTTCGTGCTCGTTTTTTTGACAAGACCATTATTCGTCTCCATCAAATAGTCCTTGTAAGCCAGCAAAAGGACTGTTTTCTTCTTTCTTAACTGCTTGTTGAGCTTGGTATTCTTCTTCTGTCATGATTTGCCAGTCATTTCCTGACACAAATCCTTGACCAGCCTCTTCTTCAGCCGTCAAGACCTTAATAGGAATATTTAGTAGGATATTGTCTGATACACTCTCAGCAAGGTCAAGTTCTCCATTTTCGATAGGCAAGACCAAATCATCATCTAGAACTTCTTGATCTAGCTGGTTAGTTGCGCCTTCCATGAAAACTTCCGTGACTGGATAAGATTCAACTAACTCAACTGGTTCCATACTGCGACTTGAAGCAAGAACAATGGTATAAGATAATTGATAATCTAAAAAATACATACGGTCTTCGTACTGTACTTTCCCAACTGCAAGGATATCTTTTACATCTAAAATTTCTTGATTGCGTGCATGCAGGTCTGCGGCTAGGTCTAACGTTTGTTCAAAATGCAAGCCTTCAGACTGCTTACGAATTTCTTGAATATTTAATTTCATACTTCCTCCATAAAGATTTACTCTCTTGATTATACCATGAAAAGCCTACAAATCAGCCCACCAAACTTTGTAATTAAAATTCAATTTTTTAATATGTTTATCACTATATTTTTTGGTACTATACTATAGGAAAGAATACATGATAGCAAGGAAGATGCTCATATGGAAGACAAAGAAATCATTACTAATGCAACCCAACTCCTATCCGAGTTAAATAAAAGTTTCCAAAGCTGCAAACAGGATAGGGCAGATGATATTCGACTACAAGAGCTGCTAAACACTACTATGAGAGAACTCAAAAAAGCGGAAAAGTTGAACAACAGTATCTTAATTGACCTTGAGAAATTTTACCAACGTACCAGTCTTCTTATTGGACTGGGTAGTCTAAAACTAAACGATCAAGCACGCATCGCTTGGCGAAACTATGACAAGTTCCATTACGAGCATGTCAAACACGTACTAACTCTCTATGGACCTGTTTTCGGATTTTAGAGATTAGAATTGTCGGTTTTCTATTGACAAAATATCCTGAAAGGTATAGGATAGAGGTACTAATACTCGGAGGTAAGGGAGACATGAACAACTAAGTCTATCAAATAAAGAAACTTTATTTAGTAGATCTTGTTTTTGTCTCTTTTTGCATGCTCTTTTTGTACTAGATTTTCTAGTACTTTATCATCTATGAAAATCAAAAAACTAGAAAGCTATGCTCCTCTTGGGTTGGGTTAGGCAACTCCAAGCTAGTTTGACGAGTTTTTCAACGAGGATAATAGAGTTTTGACAGTGACTTTGGGCTCTACTAGATAAAGTAGAGCTTTTTGTTATGCACTATCGACATTCTAGAAAGGGCAACAATATGATAAAAATCAATCATCTAACCATCACTCAAAACAAAGATCTACGAGATCTTGTATCTGACCTAACCATGACTATCCAAGACGGGGAAAAAGTAGCTATTATTGGAGAGGAAGGAAATGGCAAATCAACCTTACTTAAAACTTTAATGGGGAAAGCTTTACCTGATTTCACTATCAAGGGAGACATCCAGTCTGACATTCAGTCACTGGCTTACATTCCTCAAAAAGTCCCCGAGGAGCTGAAAAAACAATCTCTACACGACTACTTCTTTTTAGATTCTATTGATTTAGACTACAGTATACTCTATCGTTTGGCTGAGGAGCTGCATTTTGATAGTGATCGCTTTGCTAGTGACCAAGATATTGGGAGCCTCTCGGGTGGCGAAGCTTTGAAAATTCAGCTCATCCATGAGTTAGCCAAACCCTTTGAGATTTTATTTTTAGATGAACCTTCAAATGACCTAGACCTTGAGACGGTTGATTGGCTAAAAGGTCAGATTCGAAAGATTCGGCAAACCGTTATTTTCATTTCCCATGATGAAGACTTTCTTTCTGAAACGGCTGATACCATTGTCCACTTGCGACTGGTCAAGCACCGGAAAGAAGCAGAAACGCTAGTAGAGCATTTAGACTATGATCACTATAGTGAGCAGAGAAAGGCTAATTTTGTCAGACAAAGCCAGCAAGCTGCTAACGACCAAAGAGCCTACGATAAAACCATGGAAAAACATCGGCGAGTCAAGCAAAATGTAGAAACTGCGCTTCGAGCTACCAAAGACAGTACTGCCGGTCGCCTATTGGCTAAAAAGATGAAAAATGTCCTCTCTCAAGAAAAACGCTTTGAAAAGACAGCTCAGTCCATGACCCAAAAGCCACTTGAAGAGGAAGAAATCAGACTTTTCTTCTCAGACATCCAACCATTACCGGCTTCTAAAGTCTTAATCCAACTGGAAAAAGAAAATTTGTCCATTGGCGACCAAGTTTTGGTTCAAAAACTACAACTAACTGTCCGTGGACAAGAAAAAATCGGTCTCATAGGCCCAAATGGTATGGGGAAATCAACTCTGTTAGCAAAGTTGCAACAACTGCTAAGTCAAAAAAGAGAGATTTCACTTGGTTATATGCCACAAGATTACCACAAAAAACTGAAATTGGATTTATCACCAATAGCCTATCTAAGTCAAACTGGGGAAAAAGAGGAACTACAGAAAATCCAATCTCACTTAGCCAGTCTCAATTTCAGTTATCCAGAAATGCAGCATCAAATTCTCTCCTTATCTGGCGGTCAACAGGGAAAACTCCTGCTTTTGGATTTAGTCTTGCGCAAACCAAACTTTCTTCTGCTGGATGAACCCACACGAAATTTTTCTCCAACTTCTCAACCCCACATCAGGAAACTCTTTGCCACCTATCCAGGCGGTCTCATCACTGTTTCGCATGACCGTCGTTTCTTAAAAGAGGTCTGTTCAATCATCTATCGCTTAACAGAAAAAGGATTAGAAGCAGTTGATTTACAAGATTTATAAATTTGCAACATAGCAAAAATCCAGAGGTCGTCTCTGGATTCATTTTACATATGTTTTAAACGTTCAATCCGTTCTGAGATAGGTGGGTGGGTATAAAAGAGTTTTTGGAACCCTCCACCTTTCTTAGGATCATTGATATAAAGTGCACTGCTGGCATCATCGACAGGACGACTCATCGGTTTACTATTATCCAACTTACGTAGAGCATTAATCATCCCTTGAGGATTGCGGGTCAACTCGACACTGGAAGCATCAGCTAGAAATTCCCTCTGACGAGAAATAGCTAGTTGCACCAAAGTTGCAGCGAGAGGTGCCAGTACAATAGCTAGTAGTGAAACCACTAGCATAATGATTTCAAGACCATTTCCATCTCTATCATCGTCACTTCGTCTGCGACCTGCTCCACCCCACCACATCATACGACCTGCCATACTAGAAAGCATGGTGATAGCACTAGCAAGGGCAACAGCAATAGTCGAAATGCGGATATCGTAATTACGAATATGACTGACTTCATGTCCCATAACAGCTTCTAGTTCTTCACGATTCATGATAGCTAGGAGACCTGACGTCGCAGCAACCGCTGCGTTTTGAGGGTTAGAACCTGTCGCAAAGGCATTTAAGGCAGGATCATCAATGATGAAAACACGAGGCATAGGAATTTGAGCCACCATAGCCATATCTTCTACTACATGGTAGAGGTCTGGTGCTGTTTGCTCATCAACCTCACGCGCCCCATTCATGGACATGACAATCTCTGTCGATTGAAAAATCATGGACAAGGCATAGATAAAGCCGATAATCAGTGCGATAACCAAACCACCAAGCCCAGATCGCATAAAGAGGTAACCAACCGCATAGCCAACAAGAGCTAAAAGTAGGAAAAATACCATCAACAAAATCCACGTTTTTCGTTTATTGCTTGCAATTTGATCAAACAACATCTTAGTCACCTAAACCGCTAAAATCAACTTTAGGAACTGCCTTTTCCTCTTCTGGAGTTTGAAGGAAATCTGCTGCTTTAAATCCAAACATTCCAGCGATAATATTGCTTGGGAAAGTTTCTAATTTTACATTGTAGTTGCTGACAACACTGTTGTAGAGTTGACGAGAGTAAGAAATTTTATTTTCTGTGTTTGTCAACTCCTCTTGCAATTTAACAAAGTTGGCACTAGCTTTCAAATCTGGATAGCTTTCTGCAACTGCAAAAATACCTGAAACCTGACGAGTAAGGGCATCACTAGCTTTCATAGCTTCTGCTGGTGAAGTCGCTGCTGCCACTTGGTTACGTAGTTCTGCCACCTTTTCAAGGGTAGAACCTTCATATTTTGCATAACCTTTTACAGTTTCAATCAAGTTTGGCAAGAGGTCATTTCGACGTTTCAACTGAACATCAATCTGGCTCCAAGCCTCCTTGGTTTGCATACGATTCTTAACCAAACCGTTATAGCTAACAATCACAAAAATAACAACAAGAGCCAAAACTCCAAGAATAATCCAAGTCATGATATAATTCCTTTCTGCTTTTAGATTAGTACCAGTATATCAAATTTTTAATGATTGTGGTAAAATAAGATGATACTAAAGAAGGAAATAACTATGAAACCAGAAACATTTTACAACCTGCTTGCCGATCAGAATCTTCCACTTTCGGACCAGCAAAAAAAACAATTTGAACGTTATTTTGAACTCTTGATCGAGTGGAATGAAAAAATTAATTTAACAGCTATTATAGACAAGGAAGAAGTTTATCTCAAACATTTTTACGATTCGATTGCACCCATTCTTCAAGATTTGATTCCCAGCTCCAATATCAAACTTCTTGATATTGGAGCTGGGGCAGGATTTCCTAGTCTACCAATGAAAATCCTCTATCCTCAGTTAAATGTAACTATCATTGATTCTCTCAACAAGCGCATCAACTTCCTCAAACTTTTGGCTCAGGAACTGGATTTAGACGATGTTCATTTCTACCATGGACGTGCCGAAGATTTTGCCCAAGACAAAAACTTCCGTGCTCAGTATGATTTTGTAACGGCTCGTGCGGTTGCCCGTATGCAAGTCCTATCTGAATTAACTATTCCCTACCTTAAAGTTGGCGGAAAACTATTGGCACTCAAGGCTAGCAATGCTCCTGAGGAATTATTAGAAGCTAAGAATGCCCTCAACCTCCTTTTTAGTAAAGTAGAAGACAATCTCAGCTACGCCCTACCAAATGGAGATCCACGTTACATCACAGTGGTAGAAAAGAAAAAAGAAACACCAAATAAATATCCAAGAAAGGCTGGCATGCTCAACAAACGCCCGCTTTAAATTTTTTAGTAAAAAATGTTTACAAAGTTCGGAATTTCTGCTATACTATCACAAGCAAAGGTTTTTAATGTCATCCCGTGAGGTGACGAAGACGCAGAAATACTTGAAATTCTTTAAAGTCTAGATTTTAGAGAAGTCTTACTCTGAGGGCCTATTGCTGTAAAATAATGGGCTCTTTTTTGATGCCCAAAAGTGAGGTTTATATGAAACAAGAATCAACTGTTGATTTGTTGCTAGACGTTGACCAACGTCCTTCGGCTGGAAAAGGAATTCTCCTTAGCTTCCAACATGTTTTCGCCATGTTTGGTGCGACCATCTTGGTACCATTGATTTTGGGAATGCCTGTATCTGTTGCCCTTTTTGCTTCAGGTGTTGGGACACTCATCTATATGATTTCAACTGGTTTTAGAGTTCCAGTTTATCTAGGATCATCATTCGCCTTTATCACAGCAATGTCACTTGCTATGAAAGAAATGGGTGGTGACGTATCTGCTGCTCAAACAGGGGTTATCTTGACTGGTTTGGTCTATGTCCTTGTGGCTGCTGGTGTTCGTTTTGCAGGTACAAAATGGATTGATAAACTCTTGCCACCAATCATCATCGGACCTATGATCATCGTTATCGGTCTTGGACTTGCAGGCTCAGCAGTTACTAACGCTGGTCTTGTAGCTGACGGGAATTGGAAAAATGCTCTTGTAGCAGTTGTTACTTTCTTGATTGCTGCCTTTATCAATACAAAAGGAAAAGGATTCCTACGAATCATTCCATTCCTCTTTGCCATTATCGGTGGTTACCTCTTCGCTCTAACTCTTGGCTTGGTTGACTTTACACCAGTTCTTAAAGCTAACTGGTTTGAAATTCCTGGTTTCTACTTGCCATTTAGCACAGGTGGCGCCTTTAAAGAGTACAATCTTTACTTTGGTCCAGAAACCATCGCTATCTTGCCAATCGCTATCGTAACAATTTCTGAACACATCGGAGACCATACTGTTTTGGGTCAAATCTGTGGCCGTCAATTCTTGAAAGAACCAGGTCTTCACCGTACTCTTCTTGGTGACGGTATCGCAACTTCAGTTTCTGCCTTCCTTGGTGGACCAGCAAATACAACTTACGGAGAAAATACAGGGGTTATTGGTATGACTCGTATCGCTTCTGTCTCAGTTATCCGTAACGCTGCCTTCATCGCGATTGCCCTTAGCTTCCTTGGTAAATTTACAGCCTTAATTTCAACTATCCCAAATGCTGTACTTGGTGGTATGTCAATCCTTCTCTATGGGGTTATCGCCAGCAACGGTTTGAAAGTTTTGATTAAAGAACGTGTTGATTTCGCTCAAATGCGTAACCTAATCATCGCAAGTGCTATGTTGGTCCTTGGACTTGGAGGAGCTATCCTTAAACTTGGTCCAGTTACCCTTTCAGGTACTGCCCTATCAGCCATGACAGGAATCATCTTGAACTTAATCTTGCCATATGAAAATAAAGACTAAGAATCTAAATACATCAAAAAACGAGCATTTCCAATTATGGAAGTGCTCATTTTTCTTCTTTCTAAAAAAGGAAAGCCCTGCGGCCTTCCCTTGTCTTACTTGCGTTTCTTCTTAGCTTTCTTCATTTTATTCGCCATGCGTTTCATGGACTGTTTCATGGCAAATTCACCGATTTTACCCTTGAGTCCACCACCAAACATCTGACTCATATCCGGCATTCCTGCTCCTCCTAGAGCTGACAAGTCAGGCATCCCACCTTGTCCCATCATTCCTTCAAGGGCAGACATATCCATGCCTCCCATATTTGGCATATTTTTTGGAAGGTTGTTTGGATTGATTCCCATTTGCTTCATCATCTTGTTCATATCCCCAGACATAACACCTTGCATGAGTTGTTTAGCCTGGTTAAAGTCCTTGATGAATTTATTGACTTCGACAAATGTATTTCCAGAACCAGCAGCGATACGACGACGACGGCTTGGATTTAACAAATCTGGGTTTTCACGTTCTTCAGGTGTCATGGAAGACACAATGGCACGTTTACGAGCAATCTGACGCTCATCTACCTTCATGTTTTGAAGGGCTGGGTTGTTAGCCATACCCGGAATCATCTTGAGCAAGTCTTCCATTGGCCCCATGTTTTGTACCTGATCCAACTGATCAATGAAATCATTGAAATCAAAGGTGTTTTCACGCATCTTCTCAGCCATTTCAAGGGCTTTTTGCTCATCGTATTCCTGAGAAGCTTTCTCAATCAAAGTGAGCATATCCCCCATACCAAGGATACGGCTAGACATACGGTCTGGGTGGAAGGTTTCAATGTCCGTAATCTTTTCACCAGTACCAGTGAACTTGATTGGTTTTCCAGTAATGTGACGAACAGATAGAGCCGCACCACCACGAGTATCGCCATCAATCTTAGTAAGGATAACCCCAGTTACTTCCAACTGAGCATTGAACTCACGCGCAACATTGGCTGCTTCCTGACCAATCATGGCATCAACGACGAGCAGAATTTCATTTGGTTGAGCTAGTGCTTTCACGTCACGAAGCTCATTCATGAGGAGCTCATCAATCTGCAAACGACCCGCAGTATCAATCAAGACATAGTCGTTATGATTAGTTTGGGCTTGTTCCAAACCTTGACGTACAATCTCAACAGCTGGTACTTCTGTCCCAAGTGCGAAAACCGGCACATCAATCTGTTGACCCAGAGTCTTCAACTGATCAATAGCCGCAGGACGGTAAATATCCGCCGCAATCATCAAAGGACGAGCATTTTCTTCTTTCTTGAGTTTGTTGGCCAATTTACCAGCAAAGGTTGTTTTACCAGCCCCCTGCAAACCGACCATCATGATGATGGTTGGAATCTTAGGTGACTTGATAATCTCAGCTGTATCAGAACCTAAAACGGTTGTCAGTTCCTCATCAACGATTTTGATAATCTGTTGCGCAGGATTAAGGGTATCAATGACCTCATGCCCGACTGCACGCTCACGAACTTTCTTGATAAAGTCCTTTACAACAGGCAAGGCAACGTCGGCCTCAAGCAAGGCCAAGCGAATTTCTTTGGTTGCCTCTTGGACATCAGATTCAGAGATTTTTCCTTTTTTACGTAGATTTTTAAAGACGTTCTGCAAACGTTCTGTTAAACTTTCAAATGCCATTTTTCTTCCTCTTATTCTCTATTATCAATGCTTGTTAAAATTTCTATCTGCTCCTGCAGAAAGTTATCCTTGGGATAGCGCTCCAAAATCTGGTCAAAAATCTGACTTCGGACAATGTAGTCCGAGTACATGTGCAATTTCATCTCATAATCTTCCAGAATCTTTTCTGTCCGCTTAATATTATCATAGACAGCCTGACGACTGACACCGAACTCCTCGGCAATTTCAGCAAGGCTGTAATCATCAGCGTAGTAGAGCTCTATATAATTCATTTGCTTGTCTGTCAAAAGCGCCGCATAAAATTCAAAGAGCGCATTCATACGATTGGTTTTTTCGATTTCCATAACTTTTATTATACCAAAAAATAGCCTAATCTACCACACTAGGAAGCCAATCTGAGAAGATAGCAAGCTAAATTTGAAAAAGACAAGAGACTAGCCCCAAGTAATTTCCAATTGATAGCTGGCAAAGGCTTGTCCCTCTTGATTTTGTAGTTGATAATCTAGATCAATCTTTTGACCATCCACTTGATAACGATTCGTTTGGATAACAAACTCCTGCATACCCATGGGTGTGGGGATATAGGCTAAACTATCACTATCCTTTAGAAAGCGCATAATGGTCTTCGGATTGGAAAAACGGGTCATCACCAGTTCTTGACCATGAAATTTAATGACTACTTTTTCTTTTTCCTCATTGTAGAAAAGCAAATAGCGATAATCTCCCTTTTCATGCACTTCAACATCATATAGCTGGTCAATCACTTCCAACTGCTCATCAAACTGAATCGTATTTCGCATCCGAATCTTCACATCAGGTCCTCTTTCTTGTCTCTTGTCCTACTATTTTACCAAAAACTCTAGCTTTTTGCTATAATGGTCATATGAACGAAAAAGTATTCCGTGACCCAGTTCACAACTACATCCATGTCAATAATCAAGTCATCTATGACTTGATCAATACAAAAGAATTTCAACGTTTGCGTCGCATCAAGCAACTGGGAACTTCTAGTTATACCTTCCACGGTGGGGAGCACAGTCGCTTCTCTCACTGTCTAGGAGTCTATGAGATTGCTCGACGCATCACAGAGATTTTTGAAGAAAAATATCCTGAGGAATGGAATTCTGCTGAATCACTTCTCACCATGACCGCTGCTCTCCTCCATGACCTTGGACATGGTGCCTACTCCCATACATTTGAACATCTCTTTGATACCGACCACGAAGCCATTACTCAGGAGATTATCCAAAGTCCTGAGACAGAGATTCACCAAGTCCTGCTACAAGTGGCGCCAGATTTTCCAGAAAAAGTAGCCAGTGTCATCGACCACACCTATCCTAACAAGCAGGTCGTGCAGCTCATTTCTAGCCAGATTGATGCAGACCGCATGGACTATCTCTTGCGCGACTCCTATTTTACAGGAGCATCTTATGGGGAATTTGACCTGACTCGTATCCTCCGAGTGATTCGTCCTATCGAAAATGGGATTGCCTTTCAGCGAAATGGCATGCATGCCATCGAAGACTACGTCCTCAGTCGTTACCAGATGTATATGCAGGTTTATTTCCACCCAGCAACACGCGCCATGGAAGTTCTCCTACAGAATCTTCTCAAACGCGCCAAGGAACTCTATCCTAAGGACAAAGATTTCTTTTCACGAACTTCTCCACACCTCCTACCTTTCTTTGAAAAAAATGTGACCTTAGCTGACTATCTGGCTCTGGATGATGGTGTGATGAATACTTACTTCCAGCTCTGGATGACCAGTCCTGACAAAATACTTGCAGACCTGTCGCAACGCTTTGTCAACCGCAAGGTCTTTAAATCAATTACCTTTTCACAAGAAGACCAAGACCAACTCGCTAGCATGAGAAAATTGGTTGAGGACATCGGCTTTGATCCCGACTACTACACTGCCATTCATAAGAACTTTGACCTTCCTTATGATATCTATCGTCCCGAATCTGAAAACCCACGGACACAGATTGAGATTTTACAAAAAAATGGAGAACTGGCAGAACTCTCTAGCCTGTCTCCTATCGTTCAATCCCTTGCTGGAAGTCGCCACGGAGATAATCGTTTTTATTTCCCAAAAGAAATGTTGGACCAAAACAGCATCTTCGCAAGCATTACCCAGCAATTTTTACACTTGATTGAGAACGATCATTTTACCCCAAATAAAAACTAGAAGAGGAAATTTATGAGTATTAAACTAATCGCCGTCGATATTGACGGAACCCTTGTTAACAGCCAAAAGGAAATCACTCCTGAAGTCTTTTCTGCCATCCAAGATGCCAAAGAAGCTGGTGTCAAAGTCGTGATTGCAACTGGCCGCCCTATCGCAGGTGTTGCCAAACTTCTGGACGACTTGCAGTTGAGAGATGAAGGTGACTATGTCGTGACCTTCAACGGTGCCCTTGTCCAAGAAACTGCTACAGGACATGAGATTATCAGTGAATCCTTGACCTATGAAGATTATCTAGATATGGAATTTCTCAGTCGCAAGCTCGGTGTCCACATGCATGCCATTACCAAAGACGGTATCTACACTGCCAATCGCAATATCGGAAAATATACAGTGCACGAATCAACCCTCGTCAGCATGCCTATCTTCTACCGTACACCTGAAGAAATGGCTGACAAGGAAATTGTCAAATGTATGTTCATAGATGAGCCAGAAATTCTCGATGCTGCAATTGAAAAAATTCCAGCCGAATTTTACGAACACTACTCTATCAATAAATCTGCTCCTTTCTACCTCGAACTCCTTAAAAAGAATGTAGACAAGGGGTCAGCCATTACCCACTTAGCTGAAAAACTAGGATTGACCAAAGATGAAACTATGGCCATCGGGGACGAAGAAAATGACCGCGCCATGCTGGAAGTCGTTGGTAATCCCGTTGTTATGGAAAATGGAAATCCAGAAATCAAAAAAATCGCCAAATACATCACTAAAACAAATGACGAATCTGGCGTCGCCCATGCTATCCGTACATGGGTATTGTAAAATGCTTATCATATAGAAAATGTACCCCAGAAGTTAGAGATAAAAGTCTAACTCCTGGGGTATTTTTTAGAATACCGATTACTCTTCCTCAGCAAACATCAGAGCATCCAGTTCTTCTCTTTCAGCCGCAATTTCTTCGAAGGTAGAAATAATATTATTTAAAAATTCTAAGGTGATAATACCAGTCGAATCTTTCATGGTAACAATGGCAGTCAACTGACCGATTAACACTCTAACATTTTTTAATTCATCCAGATTTAGAATATCCACTTCTAGCACAGGAACATGATTTTTTATTCTGGTTTAAATCAGAGAAAAAGGAAAGGATGAATAGTTTCTTAACAACTTATAGGTCTCTGACTTATCTCCTATAGAATCCATACAAATAGCTTACATCATTTTTACTCCTTTGTACTTGAAAACATCAGTATCCCATGTCTACAAGGAAGAGATATAAGCTTGAATCTCCTCTATCATGCATCGATTTGTCGTTCTTACTCTTCTGAGTCTCTCTTTATTCTTGGAATTTTCTTATCATCAAGTTTAGGAATACTCTTGCTCTCAACCTTGAGAAGATTCTTTAGTTCATCGGCAGTTGGTACCTTCTGGTATACCTTAGCAAGACTATAGAGTAAAGCAAAAGATAAGAACAAGGCAACAATGTTCTGTTTACTTGCTTCTGTCAAAGAGATCTCGGATCCACTAGTACTAAGGTCTTTCCATTCAGGATTCTATGCTTCAATCACTTTTTTCTCTTTCCAAAGTGGAACGAGCAAAAAATGGTTGAAAGGCACAACTGTAACCATGGCTGTAGTACCTAGTGGGATAAATCCATTGAAATTTATGATAAGAACAATGCTTAGTATAGATAATGATACTGATAAAACTAATATTAGCTAAATAATTTTTTTACAATATATTGAGCTATTTTTAAAAGTAAATAAAGAATAAGGAAGATGTAAAATAAATAATCTCCGATAACAAATAATCCTAGCATAATTACAAAAAAAAGAAAAAGAATCATTGCTACGACTATAAGCAAAAATTTTAAAAATTTGAATACTTTACTCCAAATAGTAGGATTTTCTTTATTTACCGTGAATTTATAAAGCTTTTTTTCGATAAACGTAAATTTGTTAAATTCAATTTCAGCACCTAAAAATAGTATTTCAAATATTTTTTTTAACTTTTCTAGTTCCACTCTTGTTACACTAGTACCATTTTGAAATCTAACATCATCTATACTTGGAATAGAATTTTCTGACTCTCTCTTAAAAATAAATGTATACTTCTGATTATTTAAAAGTATATTAGGAATCTCAAGTCTACCTCTTACATTTTCTAAATTCCATTCACGCTTGCTTCTTTTTTCTGTAAGTTTCTTAGGGAAAATGATTATGTACATCTTTTCAATCTTTATGATTCTAATATTGAATAAAGAGATGTACTCATCTGTAAATACGAAATCGTTTGAGTTAAAATTTTCTATATTTTCATTGTTTTTATAGTAAGTTATCACATCTTCTATTATATGTTTTCCTTGCTTATTTAAACTATGTTTTCTAATAAAAGAGGTATTATCAAGTAATAAAAAAGAGAATAGGGATAAAAGGGAAATAAGGATAATAATAGTCGATGATACAAAAATTAATAATGTACTTTGAATTAAAAAAGAAGCTATGTTACTAAAGAAAATACCTATACTTTCAAAATTAAAATAAGCGCTAATACTATTAAAATTAGTAATTAGAGTATTTAATTCTTTACCTCCAAAGAAAGCTATTACTAAAGCTAAAGTGTTTTTTATATGAGAAGATTTTTTAGCTTCAGTATTAATATATGATTCTAATATTTCAGGATATATTCCTTCACCAAAAAACTCAAATAACATATTTCTATAAATAAACTTAAGTTTTGGATAGAATTGCAAGTCATGAAACTTGAAAAAATAACTTGAATAATACTTGCTCAAAATTTTATCGATACTTCTAAAATAAGGATTTCTCAATTTAATTCTATTTTTATTTTTAAAATGGTAATAAAAAACACTTAGAATTAAAGTATACTTAATTAGAAATGTAAATGAATCTAAAACATTTCTGTCAAAATTCATAATTATAACTCCTCCACCTAAAATTCAGGTAAACTATTGATTAAATCAACCATTGAATAGTAGCCATTGAGTTTTTTTCCTTTCATAGCAAGGGTTTAGAGCCCCTATTTTATTTTACTATTGTCTAAACACCAAGCGAACACCAAAACTACCATGCAATGGAAAAACCTCTGATTTGATTCTCGCTTGATTTCACAATCTTTATATCAAACTGTGGGTGGTATTTGACAATATCTTTTTTGATTTTTAATAGTAAATTTGAAACAATATTTTTAGGTGAGTAACGTGGACTAAGATGTAACAAGTCTTTGAACTCATCAACACTTAATTCTACTTTATTGCTATTATCACTAGTTTCAATGAATTTTTCAATCATTCTGGAATATTTACAGGTATAACTTTTCAATTCTTCAAAATGGAAATTGTGATTTTCTACAAATTGATTTAAGGCTTTTACAGTATTTTCTTGTGAACGATTTATATTATGTGTATAGCCCATTGTTGTCTCAAAGTTAGCATGTCCTACTCTAGTCATAATATCTTTCACTGCTATGTGCATCTCATTGCTTTGAAGGTAACTAATATGCATATGCCTAAACGAATGGGGAGTAACATGTTTTACCCACTTAAAACCATAGTCACTTAAACAATTTGTCAATAATTTTCCTTCTATTCGTTTCAAAATTTGACGAAAAGTGCTTGATGTTATTGGAGAGCCGTATTCTGTTCTAAATACACTTTCAGAATGTGTAAAAGCAGGACAGGGATGTTTCTTCATATAAGCATCAAACTCTTTATTTCTCTGTATTGTCCTTTTAATAGCTTCGCTTGCAGCTTCAGGCAAAGCTACTTCTCTAATTGAATTGAGTGTTTTAGTTGTATCAAAATGAAATTGTTTAACTTTTAAACAATGATATTGAAGTGCTTTATCAATATGCAAGATTCCTTTTTCAAAATCAATATCTGATGGTAAAAATGCTGCTTCACTAATTCGAATACCTGTAAGCAACAATACTATAGCAAGATCATAATAGTTTGCATTTCTGCATTGGCGTAACACATCAAAAAATGCATGTAATTCATGGATTTCTAGAAATTTAGAATCATGTCTTTCTTTTGCTTTACGCCTTTTCTCTAGTGAAATATCTAGTTTTACCGCAGTCATTGGAGAAAACTTAATGACATTATATAACACACCATGATTAAAAATCTTATTACAAGTACTTTTTATATGAGTCATTGTTGAAGGCGATGCATCATACATTTCTAAATATTTATTGAGACTATTTTTCATCAGAAGTGGAGTAATCCTGTCTAACAAAAAATCATCTCCTATAATTTTCCCAAGACGCTTCATAACCAGTAGTTCTCTCTGAATTGTTTGTGGTTTAACAGAGACACACCAAGTCTGAAACCAATTTTCTTTTAACTCTCCAAATGTTGTAATCAGTTCAGGACTATACTGACTTTCAAATGAAGTAGTTAGTCTATCTATTTTATCAAGAACCTCTCTTTCAGCTTGTTTCCTCGCCCTACTAGTATTCTTAGTATAACTTACAGTTACTGATTTCCACTTTCCTGTTAGTGGATCTTTGTACTTTTCAACCACTTGATATAAGGGTTGCCCTTTTGAATTTGTTTTAGTTACATAATACATAATTTAATTCCTCTTAACTCTTAAAAAGAAATAAATCATTGTTGTATAGAATAAATAACTACCCTATATTATACCATGACTTCCTTATTTTGTCCGCTTTTGCTTCCATCTTAAGAAACTTTCAAATCCTTCTAGATTAATGAAAACAAGTTTATGGGTTGGGTTAATTACATACATGGAAAATGTTCTGTTTTCTCGCATTTCTTTAATCCATCTGTTCAATGTATATTGATTTAAACCATCCCATCTTTTTAGAATTCCCTTTTTATCGGCCCATTCTGCAATGGAATTTTCGACAGATATATATTTTATATTCATATCATCATCCTTCCTAAAAAATATTTTCTCCTCCATGGCATGACTGATGAAGTCATCATAAGAATTTCACTTGCTGCTCTTTTACGGTGGCAGCCTGAACGGTCAGAAGTATCATTGTATATCATTTGTATCATGGCATATAAAGTATCGCTCTATTTTATTGATGGTTTTAATATCGCTCTTATCATGGCGAGCCATTCAAAACTGCTCCACAAATGAGGAAAGTACCATTTTGGACTATTCAATTGTCAATGTGCTTTCTTAACCTACTACTTTTTGGAGTAATGGTCTTCTTTATTATCCACTCGACCTACAAGGTAATCTAAACTTACATTATAAAAATCTGCAAGTTTGATAAGGTCATCTATAGAGATTAACCTGGTACCTGATTCCATTTTAGAATACGCTGATCTTGTACAATTTAAGATTGTTTTTGCAACATATTCTTGTGTCAAATCATCATCTTCACGTAAATCTCTAATCCTTTTCAACATCAAATGTCTCCTAAAACAAGTATAATATAGTTATTTTCTTATTTTTAAATATGTGACAAATTGGCACATGAAACTATTCTATATATACTTTTTAGGAAACTGTTTACTCTAAATGTATCTCATTTTCCTTAATAGATTTCATATTTTGTTTTTCCTTATATTTCTTTATTGTTTTATTAAACATTTCAAATAAATTTATTGCTTCTCTATGTTGTTCCTTAAGTGTTTCAATCTTTCCTTTATATATGTATAAATCCTTCTCTATTGCATCTACTGAACTTTTACCTTGAATACTATTTTTTAAATTGCTAGAACTGTTTGTCGTATTATTCAACAATACTTCCTCTAAATTAGTTAAATCATCAATTTTATTTTGGACTTGTTCAATCAAATTCTCTAGATATGATATTTGGGCAATGAAATCATTTGTTATATCTTCAAAATCATTCGGACTATTTTCCGCAGATATAAGAAAATCTAATTGTTCTATTTTTTCTTTAATTTTGCTTAGAGGAATTCTTCTATACATATACTGCGGTTCATACTGAAGATTAAATTGCCTGATCAAAGTTTTACCTTTCATAAAGCGGTTTTTTTCTGCTGAATCTTTATGGTATACATAGTAAGAACTAGTTTCTCTGAGAAATACTTTAACTTTTTCTTCTTCCATATTGATTTGAATATTTGGTACAAAAATAAGTCCTTCTTGTCGGATGCCAAAATGTACCTTAATGTACATTCCATCGTCTACTACTTCTTCTATTTGATTTAGATTCAACTCTACCTCAAACTCATGAACTGCATCCCTATTTCTCTTGAAATCTTGATAGGATTTCAATACCACCTCTTCTGTCGGCAACTCTTTTTCTTTAATTAGCTTTTCTTCATTGTAAAGTTCAACTAAATTTTTATTATCTAAGACAACAGTTTCATTTTTGTTATTAAAATAGTCTTGAAAATAACTAACACTATACCGATTCGTTTTTACCAATTCCTGCTCTGAAATCTTAATCTCATCAAATTCAAATTGAACATGTTTTTCTTTCGGAATTATTTTTAATCCAAAAAATTCTGCTCGTTGAATCAATTCATTCATATTCTTCATTTTCGGAAGTAAAAATTCTAAGATGTTTATGATTTCCCTTTGAACAAACTTTTTCTTAAAGTAAGTTTCATTATAAGGTTGTTTTCTACTCAATTTATTATCACGTACGACTTGTTGCATATTTGAATCAGTCATAAAAAAAGTAACATGCTTGTGTCTAAAATCAATTTTTAAATGTAAAGCTTTTGCTTTTTTCTTAAAATCTTCAAAATTTTTCGAGTTCTCGATTAGAAAATATACTCGTTGTTTTATTTCATATTTGTAATTTGTTTTGCGATAAACTTCATACTGACGATGCGAATAACGATTTTCTATAATTTTTGCCCCTGCAATTTTTGAAAGACGATCAGAAACCATTCGTAGATTATGTTCTGCCTTATAATCCCATAGAAACTTTTTATCAGAATTCTGATCAATTGAATTTAGGATGATGTGATTGTGGATATGATTTTTATCCACATGAGTTGCTACGATAAAACGAAATCTACCTCCTGTCAACTCTTTAGCTGTCTCATAACCAATTCGATTGATTTGTTCAGGAGTGAGATGGTCATCTGGAGAAAAGGACTGAATGATGTGATGAGAATGAATTTTTCGTTGATTTACTTCTTGCCTATCATGACGAAATTCATAAAGAGTATCATTACTTAAAAAATTATCATTGTACATCTTCACTAGTTCTTTATAACTAGGAAAATCTAAATAATTTCTCATACCAAAATCTGAAACTAGTGTTAGATTTTTTGTTTTATTTGGATTCAAAATATATTTGATTAGTTTACTACGATAACTCTTTCCGTGAATGGCAAAATGCTTAGTGATGACCATAAAACTCCCTCAACTTTTTTGCTTGAACACTAAACTCTTTCTCTACCTCACTTATCAAGTCAGCGATTCCCTTTTTCAAGTCTTGCAATTCTTCACTTGAAATCAACTGAGATTGATTAACACTTCGGGCAATCTGGTTGATGTTATTACCAATCCTCTTCAACTCAAATATCAAATCTTGATAACCAGTTGTATCAATGGTGATGAAATTCATACCAGGGTCAAGTAGGGTTCGTCGAGCATATTCTGAAAAAGATTGACAACCGCTTTGATCGATGCAATGTTTCAACTGACTCAATTCGCTATCAGATAGGAAAACTTTCTTTAGCTTAGTTCGGTAACGATTTTCCATGTGCCTACCTCATGTATTTTTTACGGAAGTCTTGACTAAGAGGAATGGAGTTCCCTATTTCTTGAATCAATTCCTGAACACAGGTTAAGAGAATGGATACATGTTCTTGGGTGACTTGATGTTCTGCCCTTGATAAGATTAAAATCTCATAAACATCACGACTGATTTGTTCCAGCTTTTGAGAACGCCAGAAGGTGAACCACTTTTCAGCAGTCATTTCTAACTCGTTCTCCAGTAACTTGTTTCTGGCAAATGAAGAAAAGTGTTCAAATCCTTTATTTTTCATCATTATGTCAATCATTTCTAATTCATTTGCAGTCAAATTAACCTCTTTTCGAATGTCTCTGTATTGTTCTGGCACACTACTTCCTCACTTTCATCGATTGTCGGATAATTCCCGACCCCGTGTCAACCACGGGAAACTTATAAAAACAAAATATAGCATCTTGTAAGGCTTTGCGAGCTCAGATATTGTGTCCACAATATCCCAAAAATCATATCGTCAACCAATCAAAACCTTCCAGTTTTGACAGCCAACGATAAGATAACTTGGTGACTTCGCCCCCAAACCCCCAGTAGAAAATCACAATTTGATTTTCTATGAATGATATTAGGATAACAGGGAAGATTTGGAAAAGGTATCACACTGTTTAAAAGAGAATATGAAAAAGAGAGCCGAAGCTCTCAGATACCACTATTTCAATCATACATCTAGCTATTATTATTAAATTATCAAGAGAATAACTCAGTATTTTACTTTCTGATGTATTTCCTTTTTATTTCTGGGTCATTAAAATCTAATTTATTCTTATATTTTCTGACATCATTTTCTAAAGCTCCATACTTATCAAAATCTTCAACTATAATTTTAGCAGGCGAATCTCGTAGTTGAAAAATATTTAAAAACTCAGTATCAGATATTTTTCTACTAAATCCTAGTTTATAATTTGATTTTTCTCTGTAATCACTATCAATATGATAGGGAGGATGATATGCGATTCGACTTTTATTTAATTTAAAGGAAGAATCAACTTGCAAACTATTACTTAAATCTATATCATATCTTAAATAAGACGTATCTAAAAATTGTAATTCGCCAACTAATTCAGAAATAAGATACAAATCAATATCTGCATATCCTTCTGTAAATTTTTTTAAATCATTTTGAATTTTTTCAATAATTTCTAGTTGCGTATATAGAGATTTTTTCTCATATTCAAGAAAAATACTTTCCTCAAAGTACGACACTAAAACTATTAATTCTGAAGTTGAAATTATCCTGTCTGTATAGAAACGAGATTTTAAAATTTTTTGACCATTATACTCATTATTATCAATAATGAACGGAGAATGCAAAGACATAATTTTTATTTCATTTGTAACTATATCTCTAGTTTTCAATACAACTCGCTCTTTACTTTCTAAAAATACAAATTCAAAAAATTTTCCATCAGGTTGAACCCCTGCTTCTCTTCCATCCAATAGAAAAAGATACAATTTTAAAACAATATAAATCAATTCATTCTTACATATAAAATAGCAATTATTTATTCTCTCTTTAATTGCTCTTAAATTATTTCTTGAATCGATTATTTCTAAATTTTTAAAATCTGCATATACATTTATTAGAGAATCTATATTTATTTTTAGTATATCACCATAATATTTTAAAAACCTCATTTACACACCTATAATAAACTAACCTTTTATAATATTTATAGCCAATTTAACTTTCTCCATAATTATAGATTTATTAGTTGTTCCATTTTTAACCTCAGAATTCTTTAAGACTATATCAAAAATATCTGCCTTAAATTTTGAGTCTACTTGTGCTTCTTCAATACAGTCTAGAATTATATCTTCTTGGGTACGAATTAATTTACTATCAACACCATATAACAATTTTTCTTCAATAATCGAGTCGGGTTTTTTAACAAGTAAGCTTGCACCGTCAGTTTTCAATTTTATTGAAACCTCTTTTAATTTATTTATATAATCACCAGAAATATTACCGTCTGATAAAACTAGATAGGAAGTAACAAATGAACGTGTCAACGACATATACAAAGCATTGCGCCTTCTAATTTCAATTGTCGCATTAAAGTCATCTATTGGATTTAATCCTTGGTTGTCTATAATAATTACAAACGGAAATTCTAACCCCTTTACGTGGTTAATATTTGTGATTGTAACCTCATCATCAACTTGCACACGCCTCTCACGTGGAACAAGGACATAGTTCCAATTAAATTCCTTTATTATTTTTCTACCAAGATCCAAGGCAAAGTCTTTAGTACTCTTTTCGGAATAATGAGTAAAAATAATAGCTAGATCTTTGGGAGCTAAGTCATTATATATTCCTTTTAAGTTTTTAATTATTGAAACAATTGAATCCGGAGTATGCTCCTCTACACACTCTACTTCAATCGAATTTATTGTTTCAAGATCCTTGCTACCCTCAAATCTATTTATAAATTTTCTTTTCAATCTATATTGATTAGCTTCTCCTTCTAGATTTATGTCATAGCCAGATAACTCCCACTCACTATTAGTAAGCCATCTTACAGCAACGCTTTCTAATAGTCCAAATCCCAGAACATGAGAAAATAAAATCGTTCTAGAATCTGTTCTATAAACTTTATTCAGGACATAATCAGTTTCATCTGTATTCATCATGCTATTTTTTGAAAAAATATTTTGTAATATATCACCTGCAATATAAACTTTTTTAGCAGTAACCATTTCACAAAGCGTTATATATTCTTCATCAAAATCTTGTCCCTCGTCTATAAACAAATAATCAAAAATCGGTTCATACTGAATTTGTTCTAAATGGTGGATTGCCTCTTTCCAAATATCAGATGTATCTATTTGATAAGAAAAACGTCTAAATTCAATCCCATATTCTGAACAAATTTTTGCATATAATCCTGAATTAGGATATCCTTTACTTCCCCAACTATGACCAATAAATAACCGCTTAGATGAAATTTGTTCCGTAACCCTCATTGTATTAAAAAAGTCAATAATTCTAGTTGTGAGGCTATCTGCTAATACTTTATTATAACAAGTTACCCCAATTCTAGCATCAGGTTCGTCAACAAACTTCTTCCTGATTTTATGGAGTAGTAACTCTGTTTTACCGGAACCTGCAAGCCCCTGTAGACGAACTGTCTTTTTTTCGTCTAGTTCTTGATAAACAAATTTCGTCTGATTTGTATCAAACAAAGTAATTTTATTTTTAACGGCTTCAAGTACGGTTAAATTGTCTTTTTCTAATATATCAACATCAAAATTGTCAAAATCATTGATACTACCGATAATTAAAGAAGATAAAATTTTAATCTTTCTAGATTCTGACTTAGTGGAAAGATTAAAAAATTGTATTTCCTCAACTTCATCATAATTATAGACTTTAAATAGCTTCATCCATTTTCTTTTTCTTCCTAATAACTTAAAATATTGTGGATATTTCTCAGAAGCTAAAGAATTTATATCATCAATTATGTCGTCACAGTATTCTTCAAATAATTCCTTATCATTAGTATTACTACTACAATTAACAGAGATAATACTTGTATTTTGAATTACAAGAGTAATGCCCATCTTATAGTATTCTTTGTCTTCAGATACTAACATAGGTTTTTGAAATATATAAATTGTTTGGTCATAATCTTGTGGTATACTATCAAGCAATTGAGCATATAATTTTTTCCAAATTTCTGATTCTTCAATTTCTTGACTAATGTCCAAATAAATTAAGTCTGATCTCATTTTGTTTTCTCCTTTAAAACTTCAAATAATTCCTAATCTTTGTACGATTTAAGTTTCGAATGTAGGTAGATTAAGAATATCTATAAAATATATTCGCAAGTGAAATTTAAAATTGTGAAAGTAGTTCCTTAATATTTATTAATCTCTCCATCTCTATTTGAATCCACTCTGAACACAAAGCAAGATGGCTATTGATTTCTTACTTACCTGCTTTTCTCTACTTAGTGGGCGAAGATTGCAATATAATGCCTGATTAAACTCTTCATCTGTATAGCCCTGAATCCCCATCAAGCTATCATACGTTGATCTGATGTCTGCAACATCAGATCAATGTCATCTAAGTAATTACTGTCAGAAACCAATTCTTCAAAAATCGTTACTAGTCATCACTTATTAAAACCCACAGGTTACTCTCATCATCAAAAGCAATATCTTACCTATCTCGATAACAATAAAGGCGAGTTATAAGGTTTGTTCCACGTTCCTTGACAACCTCTATCTTCAAAGTAATTTCAATAATCTTCTACTAGATTTAGTATGTTCTTTTACCTAATAATATCGACATAGTATACGTTAAATTTAGGTCAAATAGTATCTATCAGTTTCATTGAAATGGGACTTGTTCCATTTTCGTAACGACTCAGACTATTACGAGAAATTCATGCAATTCGCGCAAATTCTGATTGTGTCAAGCCGTGTATTTTTCGTAAAAATTTTATATTGTCTTCAATCATGGTAGTCTCCTTTAACTTGATAATACTATTATAACATTTAGAAATAAAAAAAGATTGATTCAAAATCATTAGAGGATACAATTTTAAAATTGAAATTTTTCGTACTAATTCTATGAAATTTTGATTTTCTAATAAATTTGTACTTATTTCCTTCAAACTATACAAATATCTCATTGTTGTAAGTGTGTAATTAACTCAAAAGTATTAGATATAATTTCAAAATAGTGTTTTAAAGTGTTTTAAGTTATAGTTGACCAATCTTATAGCTTGCTATTTAATTTTAACTACAAAAATCATTACACAAATCAAGCTACTAAAGATGAATTTATGGTATACTAGTGATAATAAATTGTTATCGGTAGGAGAAGTAGAGAGAAAATGGATAAAGTTGATCCTAATAAAGTCAAAGAATTTTACAATACACATGATCAAATGTGGGAAATAAATAATTGGTATAAATACAGTCAAAGCACCATAGTTTCATTTTTACATAAACAACACTATACTGGGAATATTTTAAATGCAGGTTCAGGTGGAAACGATTATGGTATCACCTCTCCAATGATACATTTAGATATTTCTGAAGAAAAGGTTAAAGATATAAAGGGATCAGTTATCGGAAACTTAGAAGTCCCTAGCCTTTTTAATACAAATAGTTTTGGCTCGATTATTTGTGTTGGCAGTGTGATTAATTATTGCAATTCCTATAAAGTTATAGAAAATTTTCAAAAATGGCTTATAGAAGATGGGGAGTTAATTCTAGAATTTGAAAATAGTAGTTCTTTCGAATATCTTTTTACCGCTTTTTTCAACAAGCCTATGACCATTGTTTCAACAAATTACATTGATTCCAATCATGTTATATATACTTTCTCCCTTGATTATATTATTTCTCTTTTGCAGCTAAACAATTTTGAAATTCTTGAGATTACTGGTTTTCATATTTTGAGTTCGTTAGTCCTAAGATTTTTTAAATCTGAAAACTTTGCGAGTAAATTTGTTTTTCTAGATAAATTTTTAAATAAAATTTATTATTTTAAAAAACATTCTGCCAATATCATTATTAGATGTAAAACAACTAGCACTTAAATTTAAATGCTAGTTGTTTACTATTATTTCTTATTTGAGTTAGTGAAAATACTACCTATTAAAGGAATCGCCATTGTGCCAGCAATAATTGAAGCAATTATTTCTCCTTTATCAACGATATTATTAAAAACAAAATGTACAGCGATTAGACTTAATACCACCCCTACAGCTAAAGAAATAATAGCTGCCAATAAATACTTATATATTCCATTAAATATATAGATCAAATTATTTGGTTTAGTTATTGGAGTTGATCCAGTTGTTTCCTTAAATACTTTGTAACCATCATCTAAAATCTGGATTGGGTCAGAAAGTGTGTCTATACTTTTTTCTATTTTTTTGTAAGTTGAGCTTAATTCCTTTTGATATTCTGAAAAATCTTCTTTGGATAATAGTTTCTGATACCATTGGAAATAATAGTCAAAGAAAATTGACTTTATTAAACCTCCATATATTGTTTTAGAAAGTGATTTAACATTATCAGTTGATTTAATCATTATGTATGCTTCGAACCCAGGTATATCAGTCATACCTAAGCTTGGTGTTTTAAAAGGAGCATCAATTTTTTTATATCCTTCAATATCTAGTATTGTTTGAAACATCTTGCTTTCGGAGTCAATTCCTTGACCATTATTATCATTGTTGATATCAGTAACCCAATAATTAATGGAGTAGTTTTTTTCATTACTGAAATATTGGCCTAGCAGATTTATACAAGAAAGATATACTACATTTTTTCGATATGATTTTTCAACTGCAATATATTCTAATATCATTGTTTTGGTATGTTGTAGAAAGCTAGTCATTGTCATACCAATAAGTTTTTCATTACAATATATTTTAAAAATATTTATTTTAAATTCTTCCACAGAATTATCGATCCAATAAATAAAGTCATTTGGATCAGTTTTTATAGTAACCGGAGTAACATTGTCATAAATTTTTAATGCTTTTAAAAAATCATCATCATCGCCCCTGTTTACTAGTTCTATAGAATAACTTTCCCTCATAGATTCATTTCTCCTACCGATAACAATTTATTATCACTATACAAAGCACTCAAATAGGTTTATAATAGCATGATTATTGATAAAGGAGATTTTTATGGATTATAAACTTATTTCTAATTACTTAGATTATTGCAAAACTCATAAGCGTTTGAGTTCACACACGATTCGCGCTTATAAGAATGATCTTATGCAATTTTATAACTCAGACTATGATAATGTCGAATCCTATATAGAACACTTGACACAATCTAACATAAAAACGAATACATTAAGAAGAAAAATTGCTTGTATGAAGGTGTTTTATAACTATCTAAAATACCAGAACATAATTGAAGAGAACCCCTTCAATCAATTGCGTTTTCAATTTAGAACTGAAAAAATATTGCCTAAAACGATTCCGTATGACATTCTGAAAAGTATTTTTTTATATTTAGAGCAGAGAGTAGTTCTATCTAAAACTGATTATCAAAAACAACACGCTGAAAGAAATCTACTAATTATTTCACTTTTACTTTCAACAGGCATCAGAATTTCTGAACTTTGCCACATTCATCTCAAAGATATTAATCTTTCCAATAAGACACTCCATATTATAGGAAAGGGTAAGAAAGAACGTATCCTATTTTTAGGAGATCAAAAAACATTCAATTTATTAGAAACATATATAAATAAAACAAGAAATGAATCCAATGATTTCTTGTTCCCAGGGAAACATTCACTTAAACCATTGTCAGAGCAAAGTGTACGTTTAGTAATAAAGAGAATCGTTGAACAAAATAACTTTTCTAGAACTATTACACCGCATATGTTTAGACATAGCTTTGCGACAATGCTTCTAGATAGTGATGTAGATATTCGATATATTCAACAAATTCTTGGACATAGTTCTATATCAATCACACAAATCTATACTCACGTATCTCATTCAAAACAAAAAGAAATACTTAGTTCTTTTAATCCCGTATCAGTAATTCATTCTGAAATCGAGTAAGAGACATTTCCAAAGTCTACAGTTCACTTCATCTTAAATTAATTTTTGTAGTTCGACTTTAGTTAATAGTTTTATACTCAACAAAAGCAAAAAACATATAAAACTTCACTTTGAATCAGCATTTATACTATATTCCGTATTAAGAACTCCATAATTGTTTTTCTAAAATACATCTTTCAAATATCCTTAAATATAATAAAAAGAGATGGGCAAAATCTCAATTCCTGAAGAAAATGGAGTAAATCTTCCCATAAGAAAACGCATAATTTCAAGTTTTTCAACACCTGAGACTATGCGTTTTTTGGTTCTAAAAAATTTTCGCCCACCTTAAAACAACTAACAAAAGTTATAAGTAGACTATATTTTAAAATTTGTGTTCTAACAACCATTTCAATTAGTTAAATCTTTAAATCTTTCTTCTCCAGATTTAAGCATATCATTTTCTACCTGACTCCACTCTCCAAATAGTAAATCATGAAGAACGGTTGCTGCTGAAGTTGTATTTTCTTTTGAATCATATACACAACTTCTATCTCGTTGGTAAATTTGAATTCTTTCAAAGATAGCTAGTTCTTCCAATTGTCGTGTATTATTAACTAGATGATTTACAATGAAATCATGATGTTCTTTTGGAGTTGCGCGTGCTTGATTTGGATTGATAGCGTACAGTTCTTCGAATCGGATAAGAGTGCTCAGATAGGACAGCTTAGGCTTTGTCGCAATCAAGGCTAATTGTACTTCGTATCCCTTATTTTTCAAGAGTTGTGCAGTTTTCTTTGGAACATCAACTGTTCGTAAAGTTCCCTCTATCAAAAGATTGTATCCCAAATGACTCAATTCTGTTACTAAAGACTCTACCATTTTACCTGCAAAATCTTTGGTGTATTCTACACTGTCTTTGCCATATTCTTGCTGCAGTTCTAAATAGCGTGGATGCTGAGAACGAAAACTATCGCCATCTATGATAACAATATTTCCTTGAAATTCTTTCTGTTTAATACGATGAATTGTAGTCTTACCAGCACCACTTTGCCCTCCAAGCAAAATCGCTATAGGTTGCTTACTGGACTTTTTTCCTCTTGTTAGTGAACGAAGATTCCGTGCTAGAGCATGTTTGAATTCACTATCAGTATAATCTTGGATTTCCATTAGGCTACCATCCGTTTTTCAGATATCTCTAACATACGTTCAATTCCATCCAAATAGCCGCTATATCTCTCTATTTCATCAAAATTTTCTACTAAATAGATATTTGTCTGAATCAAGTCAGATAGATCATCACTCATTAAAATCCAAGGATTAGATTCATCATCAATGCTAATTCCCTGACTATCTTGATAACGATAGAGTCGAGATAATAGATTAGCACCTCTTTCTTTCACAATTTCAATTTTTAAAGTCAATTCATAATCTTCAACAGGATTGAGCATTTTGTCTTCTCCTACGATATCGACATAAGATACATTAAACTTCTGACAAATGATATCTATTAGTTCCGTAGAGACTGAACTCGTTCCATTTTCATAACGACTCAAGCTATTTCGAGAAATTCCAATAATTCGGGCAAATTCGGGTTGTGTTAAGTCATGTGTTTTACGTAAGGATTTGATGTTCTTTCCAATCATGGCAAACTCCTTTATTTTTATAATTCAATTATAGCATAAAAAAGCATAACGCACCAATTTTGGTGCGTTGTTTCTTGTTTTTCTAGTCTAAGCTTTACTTCTAAAAAAGCCACCTTAAAGAATAATTCCTTTTTCGGTGGCTTTTCAAAATACTATATAAAATACTCTCGTTTAATTTTTGTAAGCAGATTGTTAGCAACCGAAGTTACACCAACATGCATCAGTTCAGGATCAGAATAATCTAGATTACGAGCATAGCCTTCTGCAACAGTCTGAGCAATACGCTTATCCAATTTATAATTAGAGGCTTTTAATAGTGCTTGAAATAATTCTGAACTATATAGTTTAATATTATTTTCCAATGATACTACTGCCATTTTTGTAACTCCTCTCCTGTTTTTGATTGATAAACCTTCTCTATTTTTATTATATCACAAAAAGATTGGTTATGGATGGATAATTGTTTAAAAGAATAGGGTTTTCTAAACTCAGCAAGCATTTCTTCTTTTGTAATTTCATTCTGACGAAAACGAGCTAAAGCTTGGGTTGGATTGTCATCAGTCTGAACACCATAGATAAAATCAAAATGGTGTTGTAATTCATCTGGATTTTCCCGATTTTGAACTACAAATTCCGCAAAATCTAAATCTGACTCTGACTTTTTATGTTTTGCAAAATAGTGACAATGATAGTCAGGGTTCTTAAAAATTTCTACAAAATTTGAAATACGAAATTCTACTATAATTCCTACTTCTTCCTTTGAGTCAAAAATATTATTGTTAGAGATGCTTCGATTTAATGCTTCAACTTGCTTGTTAATAAATTTTCTAGCTTGTTCAAAGTCAGACGTAATATAGAAACCAGGTCCAAAATCTAGCTCACTCCCTAAATTAAATTGAACATCGATTCCTTTTTTTAAGGATTCTAAATGTCGGAACAATGTCGCATGAAAGCACTGCGTCTGACCTAGTTGCTTTATCCTGCTTGGTAGTCAACTCCAAAATATTTACTTCCTTATCTAGTCTATACTAAAAGTATAACACAAGACTTTATTCAAGTAAAAGAAATTTTTATAAAACGATTCACTTCCTTCCATCTTTCCTAAATCTCTCTAAATTCTTCTCCAATTGTTCCTTATGAAGTTGATTCTTTGCTTCCTTTAATGTGTCGTCCAAAGTTTCTTCTCTATAAGTTGATTCTGTTTTTAGTTGTTCTGATCCTTGATCTGGAGTGAAAATGATATCTAGCAGTCGGTCTATTTTTTCAAGATCTTGGACAGACATATCAGATAGTCGATGAATTAGTTGCTTAAATACATCACTATTGTCTTGTTTTTTCTTAAAAAATGTTGTAAACATCTATAACCTCTCAAAAAAAGCAGCCTATCAGGACTGCTTAGTGTAATTCGGAAATCGCATCATAAATGGACTGCAATTTCTTATTGTCTTTATTCTTTGTGTCAATAAATGTATGTAGCTCTTCAATTTTCTTTTGACTACTTTGAATATCACTATTGTTATCCGCAATCAGCCTTTTAAGATGTTGCTGATAACTTGTAGTGATATCTGTCTCTTTTCCTGTTCTAACCTCTGTAACTTTGGGTTTAGAACTAGAATTTGATTCCGTCACAGGTGCTTGTTTGCGCTTTTGAAAAGCTGCTTCATAATTTACATCATTACCTCCTTGATGATTTCCAAATAAGGCCGCAATTTTATCTGGATCTTCTTGATTTTCTGATTTACTTTCTAATGGTTGATTAAAATTCCAATCTTTTGTCATTCACTCATTTCATCCTTTCTAAATTCAGAATCATCGAATTGTCTTTCTTTACCAAAGGCATGGTCAAGAGCTTCTTCAAAACTCATGTGACTAATGCTTTGACGCCTTTTGAACGTCGCAAACATCGCTGTCTCCAGTTGCTCTTTATAAGCAGCGAGTTTTTCTGTCTCTCTTGCTACCTTACTTTCTTGCCTAGTGACCTTTTCTTCTAAGCGTTCAATAATGGTCATATACGATCCTCCTTCATACTAATATTAGCTAAAACATCTTGATTTTGTTATCACAATTCTAAACATTGAGAAGTTTGTCTTACTGGTGGATTTCCAAATGTCTCTTTTACAGTCTCAAGCATAAATTGTAAATCTGATTTCTTTTCTCTAAGGACATCATTCCAGTCTACTTTTTCTTTCCCAGATTCATTATCAGGTAAATCCAGGAAAACAGGAAATCCTGATTGAGATAACTTATCAGAAAAATCTTTACCTGCATCATCACAATCTACCGCCAGTGTCAATAAATCAGGATGATTATTGAAATAGGTAGTGGTATCACGAATTGTATTGATTAAGGGCAATAACTTTGAAGGTGTTACTGTATCTAAAAATTCCAACTTCTGATTTTCTTCAGCTATCAGTCGTAAAGTTTGATAAGCAACAACAGACCTTTTTAATCCTTCCATAGATACCAAACGAACATCTGATAGACTTTGTTGATGCAGCTCATAATAGCTCATTAAGTCGATGAACGATTCACAAAAGACCAGTCTATTAGGTTTACCAATATCAAAGGATATTCCAACATGTCCATGGCTTCCTTTTAGAATCGTTTTTAACCTCTCTTTAGAAAGAGTAGAATTCTTATAAATCCCTTGTAAGCTTGCTGCCTGCAGTTTGTGACGATGATCAAAGCTTTTAAAAACAATAACAGGTTCAACTGTTTCATTTGTTTTCCAGCTGGCTTGTGCTATTAAACCCTGTTGAATCATACTTTGTACGATTTCTTCTGAAATTCCTCTACATTCTGTTAAGTAATATCTGGCCAGACTACAGTTAGAATCTTCTATTCTCTTTAAAGGATAATAAAATGGTCTCTCTCTATTTTCTTGAACAGCTTCTTTTTGAAAAGGTTCTTCAGAAAGAAAGGCTAGAGCTTCTTTAAAGGAAATTCCCTGAACAAGTCGAACAAAATCAATGACATCACCTTGAATATCTCTTGAAAACCATTTAAAAGTATTGGTAGTTGAAAAAATCCGAAATGAATCGTGTTCAGGATGTTCATAGACACTGCTCGAAACTTGTTTAAAGGAGATACCTAAACGATTGGCTACATCAAGAATTGAAATTTGCTTACATTCTTCTATTTCCATGCAATATCATCATTTTGTCGTAGTATTTGGCAGTGATGGAACAGATGAGGATTCTTCCAAAGTTTTGGGAGTGGGCTTATCCAAATCATCTAACCCAGATTTCCAAACCTGTACT
The DNA here is from genome assembly GCF_047460035.1 of Streptococcus mitis. Lineage (GTDB taxonomy): Bacteria > Bacillota > Bacilli > Lactobacillales > Streptococcaceae > Streptococcus > Streptococcus mitis_DW. The sequence continues at coordinate 232,000 of NZ_JASHHB010000002.1, forward strand.
TGGTTGACCAATAACTTACCAGGTAGTTTAGAATAGGATAACTTAACTGTTCTTGTTTCTGTCTGATTAGTCTTTGATTGGTTGGCATTCTTTAAATCAGATACATAGGTTACATTATAAGAGACCATGGCAATAGCTTGATTCGTAGTCTGATTGACAAAGATATCTGCTTTTTCAAAATGATAATCCAAAATATAATCCTTATACACTTGGTTCATGGCATCATTTTGACTTGACAATTCTTGAGAATAAGCCGATTCAGTCATATAAGGTTGAATACGTGTATTATTTTCTCCGAGCTTTTCTTTCGTATAGTACTGAGTCAAAAATTCTTTTACAGTATCCGATGACAAAATGCTGGCTTTATCTTCTGCTTGTTTGTCCTCTACAAGTTTAGCTGCAGCCAATTCGATTTCTTTGCGACTTTGTTTAGCAGTAGAATGTTGACCAATAGTATATCCCATCATGAGAATAAAGCTAGTTGCAGCCACTGCTCCAACACTAATTAAGGCTTTAGTTTTGACTTTATTTAACATCTTAGACCTTCTTTCTATAAAAACTAGGTCAAGAATACCAGATATGACTTGGAGCTTTTATCACAAGAAAAAGTCTCTGAAGAGTCCAATATAATTAAGTTAAGAAATTCAAATACGATTCTGTATTTGGGTTTCTTTTTTATGTGATAAACTAGAGTTACGGAGGTATTTCCCATGATAAAACAAATAAAAGCCCACGTGAATAAGAGTATTCAGAGTATCCTTGGTCAAAAAGTTGAGTTTGTCAAACAAGATTAACAGGCCTTTACTCGTAAAAGAAGGTTATCACTAGAAACCATGATTCGTACCATTCTGGGAATGGGAGGAAAATCACTGTCAAAAGAATTACTAGATGCCAAACTGACAGTTTCAAATTCAGCCTTTATTCAAAGACGCTATCAAATAAAACCTGAGGCTTTCTATGCCCTATTTAAAAAATTTACAGCACCTATTCCACTCAACACTGTTTTCCCAATATTCGCTGCAGATGGGAGTGATATCTGTATTCCTCGAAATCCCATGGATACAGAAACCTCTATCTAAACCCAAACAGATGTTAAATCCTATAATCTCATACAAATAAATGCCCTATCCGACTTGACGAGTGGAGTGTATAGAGATGTTTCTATTCAAGACAAACACACGCAACACGAGCGCTTAGCTCTGATTCAGATGATGGATGCTTCTCCCTTTCGAGAAAGCTCTTGTTATCATGGTAAGTTAATCGCTCCAATGGCTTACGAAGAAACAATGACGAACGACTTTTTTGAAGCTTGGTTTCAGAAGTTTCTCTTATCAATATTAAATACACCATCAGTTATTATTATGGATGATGCAAGATTCTATATAATGGGTAAGCTAGAACTCTTGTGTGAAGAGTTTGGGCATAAATTTTTACCTCTTCCTCCCTACTCACCTGAGTACAATCCTATTGAGAAAACATGGGCTAATATCAAAAAGGTATTACCAAGTTGTAATACCTTACGTGCTCCTAGTCACAGTTAGTTGTGCTTGATAGAAAGAATGACACCTATAAAAATGCGAGGTAGTGGCTGTACCACTCACCTATTCACCTCCCCGTGATTTGTAGTAGTGATAGGCTTTCTCACTATTATTATAAAACAAAATAGAGAGCACAATACTTTTTCATTCTGTGTTGTGCCTTGAGTGAAACTAAAGAAATGAATTATGCAATAGATTGAAATAAGATATGGACAAATTTTCATCCCAAGAACATCTTGTCTGAAATGTGCATCCAATATAGACACTTTTTCTTACCTCTACCATCTTATTCACCAGATTTGAATCCTATTGAGCAGGTTTGGGCTATCTTGAAAAAGAAAGTGACAGAAGAAAAATTTAATCATTTTTCCAAAGATAAGGATAAAACATCTTCAATAGTAGCTGAAGAATCGTTGATTGACTTAGTTAATTTTCCATTGTTATAATACGTAATATATGGAACAGTTTCAATATCGAGTGTTTTGTCTATTAAACTTTCAGTATTTTTGTCAAAGTTAAAATTTTCTGCATCTAAATAGAATACCTTGTGTTTTGAACTTAACTCTTTTATGACTGGTGAAAATTTTCTACAATATGGACAAGTAGATCGACCAATATATAAATAATAAGATTTATTAGGGATTCCTTTTATAATCTCATCTATATTATCTGTTTTAACTTTTTCTGTCTTGGCTATATTATTTTGGTATTCTACTTCTGTAATTTGAGGTGACTGTAGGACTGTATTATATAGTATACCGACTAATAGTACAATTGAACTAAACAGTAGTAGCATATTCATTTTTCTTTTTTTCATCTATTTATCTCCTAAACTATAAATTTTATTAAAGTCATATTCTAGAGAATCGTGTGATATAACAATTACAATTTTATTATTTTTTATCAGTTCTTCAATATATTTGAAGAACTTTTGTTTTGATTCATAATCTAAATTTACGGTGGGTTCATCAAAAAGATATATATCAGAATTTTTATTTAACGTTCTTAACAATAAGATTTTTTGTTTTTGCCCACTTGAAATATTATCACCATTACCATGTATATAAGATGGAATTCCATTTAATTGAAAATCATTTACAATTTTTTTATGGGGATTAGCATCAAAAATTGTAAAATCTATATTTCTATCTGCTCTACCAGAAAAGAGAGAGGAATCAGTAGAATAGTAAGATATAAATTTTAGAAGTGAAAAATTTTTTTCAGTCTCTTGATTATTAATTTTGATTAAACCGGTATAATTTGGATATAATTCTAAAAAGAATCTAAACAATGTACTCTTTCCTACTCCATTTTCTCCTATAATTAAATATGCGTTACCGCTTTCGAATTTCATTTTGGGGTAGTTAATTATTTTTGAGTTACTGACTGGAATGGCCAATGTTTCCACCTCTATAGAAGTTACTTTATCAATGGTAGTAAAATCATTCATATGCTCTAGTTCTTTAGTTCTTGGAATATCGATTCTGGAGTATATAAATTCAATTTCAGTTTTGCTAGAAGCATAGTCTATATAATTACTAATTAGTTTACTAAAACCACTAGAAGCAATAAATAAAAGATAAACAAACATTCCTTTCTCATGTGTTTCCCTATCCAAGCATAAAGTTGCTATAAGAACTGCAACTAACATACCTATATTTATAATGTTCGTAACCAAAATTTTACTATTATTGACATTAATAGTTTTTTTAAAATAATTATTCATACTACTATTATGGTAATTAGTCGCTTCAATAGATTTATTAAATGAATGTATATCTAAATTACCTCGTAACATTTCCAAAAAATTATTCGTCCAAATACCTGAAGCTTCAATCATTTCTTTTACATCATTTATAAGATTATTAATAGGATTTATTAACATGAGTATTAAAATAAATAAAGTTGCAAAGTAAGCAAAGAAAGCTTTCAAGTCATAGATAAGTAGGAATGAAGCTAAAACAATAAGATAAGTAAAATCAAATCGTAAAAAATATCTATTAATTATTCCATTAGATGCTCCAAAAAGATTCCAAAAATATCTAGAGATATCAGTGTCCATTTTAAATTGACCAATATTAGATAAACTTGCTCTGAAGCATTTATCTAATATATATCCGGTAAAATTATTGACAATTTTGAGTCGCATATGAACCAAGTATCTATAAGAGGTGGCATATAAAAAAAGCGAAATCAATAATAAAAGAAAGTTAAAAGAAAATACATTAAGATCGGTTATGAGAGTGGTAGCGATAGCTGGCGCCAACAAACTTATTATGGAAAAAATATATAAAAAAATAACTTGTTTAAGGTTAACAAAGGTACTAATAATCTTGGTAGTATCAATTCTTCCTAAACTATCGATTACAACATTGTCAGTTTTTTCTCCTTTTTGAATAATAATGGCATAGTTATCAAATCTTCTTTGAAGTTCTTTTTTACTTATTGTTGTTATCTTAGATTTTGCCGGATCAGAAATTCTGATTTTATTACCTTGATTACTTAGAAGAACAATATAGTGTTCTGCATGTGGGTCTACTTTCATGATAACAGGAAGATTCTGTGATAATAATTCATCAAAATCTGAGACATAAAAGGCATCAGATTTAATTCCAAAGCAATCTAATAATCTATTCAGATCATAGAGTGATAAGTTAGAATCTGAGATCTCAAGTTTCTTCAAATAATTAGAAAGTTTCGTTACATCTTTTTTAAACAATTTGGCTATTGTTAGAACAACGGCAATTCCGCAATCATCACTAAAAGACTGTTCTGTATGAATCATTGTATTTCCTTGCTTTTTCACTTTATAAATAGAATTAGGAGACTAAAAAATATAGCCTCCCAATTACCAGTACTATTTTTGGTTATTAAATCCAATACCAAAAACAGCTATACGGATATTTCTTTTGGCAGTACCATTTAAACTTACCAGCAGAAACTTTTTTAGCTTCTTTTTCAGTCAATTTACGCATATTAAAACTCCTTTCTAATAATTTATAAGTACTAAGTCTTACACTGTTAATATTATCATATAATTATAGAATAGTCAATTAAGAACTTGACTAAACTCAATTTTAAAAAATGTTCAAATTGCTAGTTGTTTAATAGGAAATTTTAGATCATTTTATATTATTGCCCTAAAATTTATATAATAATCTTGGAAAAGATATGACTCAAATAAGTTATCATCTTTTCTTTTTAATTTTTGACTTAATAATGTTACTTCAAAATTTCACAAATCTTTGTTATATGTTATAGTTTTACACCTTCTATAGGTTATGCCTATTCAAATAAATTAGAAGTGACAAAAAAGTGTAGTTATGATAGAATAGATTTCAAACTTATGTCATTATTATAGGTAGACTTTTCATCCCAAGAAGCAACTAGATAATCTTGTGCTAGTTAGAGGTTACTATTTTCTTTTGCTTCTCTCTTACTCTCTGAACTCACCAAGTTGAACAATTCTGTGCTGCTCTGAAAAGAAAAGTAGTGTAACTATTTAGATAATTTGATTCGGTACATATTGTTTAGAATACTATTTTAAAACGAAATGGCTATGCAATAAAATTTATGGTTAAATATATATGCAAATAAAAAATAATGATCTACTATTAGGAATGTTATACTTTGAATTCTTATCAGAGCCTAAATATAAAAGGAAAAATAAAAATGAAATCTAAAAATTCTTTGATTAATGGAATGGCGTGGATGACGGTAGCTAATTTTACCAGTCGTCTAATCGGTTTGCTCTATATAATTCTATGGTATCGTTGGATGGGCGAATATGCACCAAAAGCAAATGCAATATTCTTGCTAGGTTATAACTTTTATGCATTATTTCTGTTGATTTCTACAGCTGGTCTTCCAGATGCGGTAGCGAAGCAACTTTCTAGGTATTTTGCATTAAATCAAAAAGAGTATGCGTATTTTCTAATTAAATCACTTGCGATACTAATGCTGACTCTGGGAGTTATTGCGGGTTTTGTCATGTATTTGGTATCACCTTTTTTATCTTTAATATCTGGAGGTGGAGAAGAACTTGTACCAATTTTAAGAACTCTAGCACCTGCTGTGTTAATTTTTCCATTAATGAGTCTATTAAGAGGAACATTTCAGGGATTAAATCAACTTAAACCCTCAGCACTCAGTCAGATCATTGAGCAATTTTTTAGAGTTGGCTATATGCTAATTTCTACTTATTTAATAATGCAGAATGGTAACGGTGATTATTTACTAGCAGTCAAACATTCAACCTTTGCAGCATTCATTGGAATGCTAGTTAGTTTTTTTCTGTTATTGTATTTTCTTCTTAAACAAGGAATTTTAATTAAAATAATTACCTCCAAACGTCCATCTAAATCTTTTAACAATAAGATTATTTTGGTAGAGACTTTTAGGGAAGCCCTTCCTTTTGTTATTATGGGTTCAACAATTCAGCTTTTTCAAATTGTAGATCAATTAAGTTTTTATAACATTATGTCTGTATTTACAAATTATTCAACAAAAGATTTACAAATACAGTATGCTTATTTTGCGGCTAACCCCCAAAAAATTACTGCCATTATTATCTCGATTGCGTCATCAATTTCTGTGGTTGGAATTCCTTTGATGACCAGAGCTTATTTACAAAAAGATATTAAAAATATCGCAAAACTAATTGGAAATAGTTTATTAATTTTAAGTTCAATACTTATTCCTGTCACGGTAGGAGTTACTATTTTGTCAAAACCGCTATACACTATTTTTTATGGAATTCCATCTAGGACAGCTTTGAGTTTATTTATTGCCAATGTTATTCAGACACCGTTGCTTGCATTTTATACTTTACTATCTCCGTTATTGTTAGCAGTTGATGAAAGAAAAAACTCATTTAGATATCTACTATACGGCATGATTGTTAAAATTATTATTCAAATACCTTGTATTTACTTTTTAGAGGCATATGGCCCTATTACATCAACATCAATTTCCCTCCTGATTATTTTATTTTTTATTTCAAATAAACTAAATGAAATAGCACCAGTATACAATAGGTATATATTGAAAAAAATAATTGGAATCATAATATTAACATTGTTTATGGCAATGTGTCTATATTTAATACAGAAGCAACCGTTTTTTATTTTGTTGATAAATAGATTTGGGGTATATTTGCATGTTCTTATGATAGGTTTAGCGGGCACCTTTATATATCTAATTTCAGGAATATTTATAAAGGTTTTAGATTTTATATTTCCAAATTTGTAAGTTATAATTAGTAATAGTAAAAATTTCAAGGAATTCTATCTATACTCTGCTGTCTATATAGAGGACATATGAATAAAATGATCGTTTTTCCTCTCCCTTTGACTATTGGCATGAAGTGGCCTATGCTGGCGCAAACTTGTCCGAATAATTGAAAAGGCAACACTTTTTTGTACAGAGTTTATAAAGTGTTTTTTCTAAATGACTAAACGTCTGGTCATAGGTGTTTGGTAGTTGAGGCTGCTGTGAATGCGGTGGTGATTACACCAGTGGACACAGTCCTTAGTTTTTAAGGCCAATTCTTCTAGCGTCTGGAAAGTCTCCTGGTGGACAAATTCCATTTTGAAAGCACGATAGGTACTTTCAGCGACGGCATTATCGTAAGGACAGCCTGCTTGACTAAGAGAGCGGGTGATTCCGAAGGCCTCCAATATGTCATCAATCAAAGTATTATCAAACTCCTTCCCATGATATGAATGGAATATCTTAACCTTGGTCAGAGCGTAAGGTATGCTCTGAATCGCTTGTTTGACCAATCCATCGGTCTTTTGCCAACCAACTGACAGACCGATGATTTCACGATTGAAGAGGTCAATAATCAAGCAAACATAAGCCCAGCCATTACCGAAACGGACGTAGGTTAAGTCTGTCACTAAAGCTTTTAGAGACTTTTCTCGATGAAATTATCTGGCTAAAGTGATTAGGAATAGCTGCCACATTCTTCCCTTTAGAATGTGGCTTGAAGGCTGCTTTCTGATAAACGGATACTAAGTTGAGTCTGTGCATGATGCGACGAATCCGACGACGAGATAGCTGGATGCCTTCATTTTCCAAACATTTCTTGATTTTCCTATCCCTGTATCTGGCCTTACTTTCGAGAAAAATAGCTTTGATATTTTCTTCAAGTTCCACTTCAAAGACTGGTTTAACAGCCTTGTAGTAATAGCTAGAATGAGGAATCTTAAACCAACTACACATGGCTGAAATGCTATATTTGTCTTTGTTAGCAGTGATTACTTCTCTTTTCGTGCCATAATCACCGGCGCTTGCTTTAGGATATCTAGCTGCATTTCGAGTTCTTTATTGGACTTCCTGCGAAACTAAAATCCTAGTTCACGGTTGATAATACCAGCAATCAAATTCATTCGTAATACAAACCGTTTGCGTCGATTTCGATAGGTTGTTGAAAATATTTTAAACGTTTTTACTTTGGCAAAAATATTCTCAACCTTGATTCTCTCTTTAGATAGCGCATGGTTATAGGCTTTATCTTCAAGAGTTAGTGGCTTCAGTTTGCTTGATTTCCTCGGAGTCTGCGCTTGTGAATACATCTTCATGAGTCCTTGATAACCACTATCAGCCAAGATTTTATCAGCTTGTCCGATATTTCTGCGACTCATTTTGAACAATTTCATATCGTGGCAATAGTTCACAGCGATATCCAAAGAAACAATTCTCCCTTGGCTAGTTGATTTTTTTAGGACGATTTATTTTACCTCTGTTGCATCCACAATCACCGTATCCTCAGCACTAAGATGAGTTTTTGAAATCGTAAAACCACTTTGAATAAGAGTTGATTCAACCCATTGACTCCGACGGATTAAGTTGCTTTCGTGAATGCCAAAATCAGCCGCGATTTGTTCATAAGTACACTATTCGCGCATGTATTGAAGAGTAGCCATGAGGAAATCTTCTAAGCTTAACTTAGTGGTTCGTCCACCTTTTGCGTATTTACGTTGATAAGCTGTTTCTAACACAGCTAAGATCTCTTCAAAAGTAGCGCGCTGAACACCAACAAGGTGCTTAATATAAAAACACCAATCCGATAAACTGTTTTATACAAATTTTCGGGTTAGTGTTTTATTTTTATCATCATTTAAGCTGATTAAAGCTTAATCTTTGTATGTCATTACTACTTTTCCAAATCTACTTTGCATATTATATGTAGAATCTAAAAATTCAGCACCATGATATACATCCACAATTTTAGCGATCTGAATAGGATTATTATTTGGATTATATTTGCTAATTGCTAGACGTAAATCTTCAGTTGTTCCAATACAATTCCCTATAATATAAAGATTATTAATCATTGCTTGAAGCATCAACAAATTGAATTTATTTGAACGAACATCATCCATTTTTTCTTCAAAAGAGCTGTGCTGATTTTTAAAACCACAAGTAATATACCTCCCATTAAAATTAAGGTGAGGAATACAATTAAGTAAATTCAAATCGTAAAATGGGTCAAAAATAACATCAAATTTTCCTAAATCCATTTCTTCCCAACTTTTTAAACCGCGTTCTATTTTTATAACCTTTGCTGGGAACACAAAATCTAATTCTTCTTTAGACCAATCCGTCGTTGTAAGAGCAGTGACATCATACCCCTCTGTCAATAGTGACTTAATGATAAACATCGAAGTATTAGAACGAGAACTCGTAACAAGTATTTTGTCGGTACTCTTGATGTTACATCGTCTAATCATACTAGAAGAAGTCTGTGCTCCAATTGAAAATGATGCTGCCACATAATCATTCATATAATCTGGGATAGCTAATACTTTAGATTTATGAAGTTTCAACCATCCTTTTGAAGCCTCATTGGTAACAACTCCTGTTGCTACACCTTCATATTCCTTATAGGGATAATAACAATTAGGAATTACCCTCATACCAATTTTCAAATCTGTGACCCCAGCACCAATCTCAGTAATTGTACCAACAAAATCTGAACCAAAAAAATTTACTGGCCTTGCTGAGGTATCTTTGCTGTTCATCTTTATTGCAGCTTTAACAATTAACGCTTTATCCCTGTAATTACAAGAGAATGCATCAACATGGATTAAAACAAAATCATCATTTTGAGGATTCTTAATATCAAAGCTAGGTTTAGTGATATCTACTACACCACTGGTTACAGTTGTCCCTAAAATATCAATCTCTTCTTTATTTTTTATACATTCTTCTGGCAATAACTCAGTATTGACAATAGCTAGTGCTTTCATATTTACCTCCTTATAAGGATATCAATTATTTAGAATAAATTTTTCAAAATTGAATAGTTTCATAACAACAATAAAAACAACAACAACTAATAATATTAAAGCTATAATAAAAACTAATGTTTCAAAAACACCCAAAATTAACACTCCCGTAGATTGAGAAATTAACATTCCAAAGATTGGTGCTACAATTATCATGGAAATACCTTGAGCTGACTTACTGTTCTTCAAATATTGTGAGCCACCAATAACTAACAATATTGATAATAAAACAAGAAGTGGTGAAATCAAAACTGTAACTAATAACCATGTAATATTAGGTAAAATAATATGCCCAAAATATCCCCAACCAACAGCATTAACAACTAATGTATAGACTATTACAGAAATAGTTGCAAGTGTAACTGCAGGAAGTGCACAGCCTAAAGCTTTTCCTAAAATAAGTATTTTGGGTGAAACTGGGGTGTATAACAACCCCTCCAAGGTTTTGTGTTCTTTTTCCCCAATAAAACTACTGCTAGCTAATACAGTCGAAATCACAATCGGGAGTAGCATAAATAACGGCAAAAAAAAGTAGGTAAAGACAGCATAGAGTGGCAACGTTTGTGTTGTAATATAATTTGGATAATCTATAATCTTAAACTGATCAATAAAAGTATTGAGGCCAGCTATGCTTGATGAAACCTCCGAACTAGTACCCAACAACAATAATAATACTGGCAACACGATACTAAAGATAATCGGCACAATAAGTAAAGAAGCTAGTAAGCCTCTATCCTTAACTAATTCTTTATATTCCTTTTTTATCATGACCTTCAGTTGATGTCTATCCATGGATGTGTCCTCCAATAATTCTAAAATATATTTCTTTAACTGTCTCAGTTGCTTTATAAACACCATAAATATCATTTCCTTTTAGAACTACAGTTTTGACAATATCAGGTATCTTATCATCCTTATCAATTGAGATAGTAAATTCATCATTAAGATTCCCAAATAGTTCGCCGTACGAAGTCAACTCCTTGATATCTTTAGGATTAAATTTACCTTTAAAATGGACTTTATTTTCTTGACGACGTAACTCATCAACCTCATCACTGATAAGTAGAGTTCCTTCAAATATAATACCTATACTATCGACAACATCATCCATCCCATATAAATAATGGGTGGACATGATAATTGTAACACCATCTTTTTTTAATTTCTTAATGAACTGATAAAACTCATCAATTGCAGCAGGATCTAGTCCTGTTGTCGGTTCATCTAAAATCAAAACATCTGGACTATGAAACATAGCTCTAGCTAGCATCACTTTCTGCCTATTTCCTTTACTGAGATTGCCTACAGTCATGTCAGTATACTCTTCTAAATGGAACATCTTCTTCAAATCATCTATTCGTTTTTTTATAGTTCCTTGATCTAGACCATATATTTCACCCCATAAAGCTAGATTCTCTTCAACAGATAGATTTTCATATAGATTACCATCATTTTGAACTCCAATACGTAATAGTAAATCAGATCTTGATTGATCTGTTAGCTTCTCTCCAAAAAGCCTAACATTCCCCTTATCAGGTTTTAATAACCCTAAGATTATACGAATCAGAGTAGTCTTACCCGCTCCATTCGGCCCTAGCAGTGCAAAGACTTGCCCCTTATCAATGCTTAAAGAAACATCATTAATTACTTTTTTTGAACCAATTATTTTATTGATTCCAATTATCTCAATTACCATTTTTCACTCCTCTTACGACATCAATCAACCACACCAAAACTATAAAAACTACTACACAAATCGTTAAATATATTAAAATTTTTACGTTGTCACTATTAAATACTTCTTGATAATGTATTAGCTTTTTTGGGAGTAAAAAATCCATCCCAGTATATTTATTAAATGAATCAATCATTGTTAATGACGAAAAAACAAGTATTAATATTTCAGCTAAACCTGAAATTACAAAAGGCATATTGAAAATAATGTTAATAAAAAAACCGAATATAACAATAAAGGAAACCATTATCAAATGTAATATAGAGGTAGCAAGTATTCTTTCCAGACTAACTTCTGTATATAACATCATCGTTACGTAGATTGTACTCAGTAGACCAAATAGCCAAGAAATGATAAAAAAGAACAACGAACTACATAATTTAGGAAAATAGATTTTAAAACTACTTTTTGTTCTTGTTAAATAAAACAGTTTCAATGATTCAGATTTTTCAATATTACTCATTGACAATATCAAATAAAGTCCTACAAATATTCCCATTTGAGCAGAGTTCTTAAAAAATGAATTAACTAAACTTTCCCAAGTAATATCAGGAAGAATTATTTTTCCATTATTTGCTGAAGCCATACTTTCAATTAAATCATTAGCATAATATGCAGCTAACGTTGAGGATACTGATAAAATTATAAAAAACATAGGTAAAAGTATTGCTTTTTTACTTCGTATCCATCTTTTAATCTCTATAACTAACATTTGGGTACTCGTTCCTTTCAATTAGATTAGCAAAACTCTGTTCCAAGCTAATTTGATCCCTCTCTATAGATACTATTCCACTACTAATATCCTTATTCAGCAAACTAAGAAAATCATATAATTCTAATCCACTAAATTGTAAAGTATTATTATCTTGTAAACAAAAACACTTTTTATTAACTAGTCTTTCTTTCAGTTTATTTAAGCTTGATTCTCTATTCAACGTAACTAAAATTTTAGGATCATTATGAATCAATAAATTCAAAATGTTATCATCAAATATTTTTTTACCTTTATGGATAACAATAATACGATTAGCTATTTTTTCAACATCATTTAGAATGTGACTAGAAAAAATTACTAGTTTAGTTTTTCCTAAATTTCTTAGTATCTCAATAATTTCCTCTCTTCCTTTAGGATCCAATGCACTTGTTGGCTCATCAAAAAATATTATTTGAGGCTCTAACACCAAAACCGATGCAATCCCCAATCGTTGTTTCATACCTCTTGAAAAATGTGATGTTTCCCTATTTATATATTTAGACAACCCCACCAATTGAAGTATATTTTTATAAAATTCTAGTTTTTTTCTTTTCTTATTAGACAGCATTCGTGAATATTCTAATACTTCTAAAGTAGTCATATCTGTTGGAAAATCAGGAACATCAGGACAATATGCTATCTCATCCGTGAATCTTAAAATTTTTCCAGATGTAATAGAATAACAACCAAAAAGAGACTTGATAAATGATGTCTTACCAGCTCCATTTAATCCAACTAAGCCAATCACACCTGTTTCATCAGAAAAACTAATAGAAAAGTTTTCAAGAATACAACGTTTTTTTATACAAATAGAGACATCAGATAGTTCTATCAATTTCTTCATCATGGTCATATTCCTCTTTTCTTCCAATTACAAAATATGCTATTCCACCCAACGGAACTGAAATCAAACAAATAATAAACCATATAATTTTAGAAAAATATCTAACTTCATTGTTTTTTATATCTAAAAAGAAAAAAATAAGATATAGTATGTATAGAATTACCATAGGTATAATAATTAACAGGATTTTATTCATAATTTTTTCCTACAATTCTTCAAAAATTTTATCCGGATTTATACCAGCATTTTCAAAACGCTTCTTCAATAACATCTGAAAATCCAAACCCGTCATGAAGCTGTCTTTTATAGCATAGGCAATATTCTCACATCGACTTTCTCCAAAGCTTACATTTTTTCCCCTATATTTTGGTTGCTGGGCAAACGAAACAACATTTGTTAATGCCTTACAAAGTGGCGAGGTATGCTGTTCAAAATCATTTGGATATTTTGAAGCTGCAACCTCAAGTATTACTTTTCTAATTTCATCTGAAAACTCTCTTGTAGAATACACAACGACTGCATCTGTTCGAGGGTAACTAGAACTCTGTGACAATACTTTTGTTGTGAAAGGTATAGAACTATTTTCTAATTTTTCTACAATAGAACGCCATATTTCAATTGATTTCGAAGGTTCATCAGCATAAATATAATATCTATCTGTATTTGATAATAATCTCCCATCAGTAACTGAATTCATATATAAAAAGAACCCTGGAGTTAAATTTGGTCGGCATTTTGAAATTGCAACAGTTTCCCCATCCTCAGAGTGTATTCTCACTCCTCCAATATTTACACAAGATAATCCTAGAATATTTTCTGCATCACCGCATAAAATACTTTTATCATTAACTACAGTTTTTTGAATCTGCTCAGTCAGTAGCTCCCGATTATCTCCGTGAAGAAGACTAGGATTTCCTGTGTGCAATACACAATATAGCCATTGAGATAAATCAGACGACCTTCTTAGACTACAATTTTTAAATTTTTCATTTCCGATTGATACTAAATCTAAATCAATATCCAAATTAATTATACTTGCTAGTTGGTTAACATTAGTCATACTATTTTACTCCTATAAAATAAATTCTAAGATAAAATTTGAGATAATTTATATTTGGAAATAATGAATTCACGGCCAATACCAAGAATTGCTTTATCAACTGCTGACAGTCTAAAACTTAGTTTCGCTCGACTCAAGATTCTTTCCAATAAAAATGCTCCTAAATTCATTGATATCAGTTCAATATCAATATTTTGTCCACATTCTGATTGATATTCTTGTAGAAAGTGTTTTAATAATGGAGATACTTCTCGTATTAGTGCTGTTTCTTTTTTTAGAAGATAATCGTTAATAATTTGTTCATTAGCTCCTTCATCATTAAGTTCCCAAGTATCACAAAATATTTTAATATACACATCAAATAGAACTGAACCAATTATGCCACCTAAATCTTTTAAAGCATCTCCAAACGAATACTCTTCAAAATCAATAATCCAAACCTCATTAGTTAAAGAGGATAAAAATTGATCCAATCTGATATCGCCATGTATCATTACCTTGTATTTATCTTGAGGAAGATAATTGTTCAAAGTTTTAATTAATTCCAAATCATTTTGTAGAAGTGATAAACATTCTAATTCTGCACCACTAGCCTCTGCATACTCCTCAGGGGTTAAAGCAATTAAAGGTCTAGATAATAATTTAATGCTATTTACATTCTCGGTTTTAGTTGGAGAAATCTTATGGACTCTAGCTAAAATTTTTGAAATTTCACTAAAAATATCGTATAAATTTTTGGTAAATGGTAATCCAAGAGAATTCTGAAAAATTTCTTGAACTGTGCTAGATTCATCTATCCATTCATATGCATACTCTGCATTTATGCTATCTTGTTTTATCAAAGTAGGAGTATTGAATTTATCTGGCAACTCTAGCTGCCACTGTTCCAGATTTCTCTGTCTTCTCTTTACATCCGTACTATTTCCTAAAAGTTTCTTTTTGATACATTTTATATTATCAATAATCTCAATATGATTATAATTTCTCCCAATTAATTTAGTATTATCCATGATTTTTCTCCTCAATATTTCTTTCTAAAAAATTGAAAACACATTTATAACAATACATTTCTTCTATTATATTGAATGCTCTATCTCTATTTAAAATAAAGTAAACAAATTTCCCTGTGTACTTATTTCCCCAAAAACCTGATAAAACCCCTGGAGCATTTCCTCCTTTATAAATAATAGATGAAAGTTCTGTATAAGGAGTCCATTTATAAGACATCAATTTTTCTATAAATATATTTAATAATTTTGGATTAATAAAATAATCAAGACCTTCTAACCATTTTACATCCCTCACAGCGTTCTCTCTCCAAACTTCCTCTGATAAATTCGGCTTACACCATGCTCTACGCAGTATTTCTTTTGTAGGAACTATTCTTATTTTAAATTCATGCGATATTTTTTCCCCCAGTTCAACAAACTTCTTATCTGATATAACAGTTAACAAAATATCCATAGCTGTATTATCTGAGGCTAAAAATAGATAGGACAACAACTCTTGAATTGAAATATCTTGCCCAATATTCTTTTCAGTTATACCTGAACTCAAATAGCTTAAATCATATTGAGAAATCTGATATGTATCTTCTAGAGTAATCACTCCCGTTTTAACTGCTTCAAGAATAATCACTCCCACGAATACTTTTATTAGCGAAGCAATTGCAAACTCTTCTCCTACAGAATTTGTCCTAACTTCTTCATCGGTGTCGTGGAAACATAAGTATGTTTTTGCATCTAAGTCTAATAAACAATCATATAAGCTTTTTGAGTCCTCAGAATTATTGACTATTGGTAATATTTCTAAACGTGTTAGCTTACTGCATTCATCCGTATTTATTAATAATAAAGCCTTGATATTGTTGCAGAATAAGTATATAATATTGTCATTAGGGTTGATAACTTTCCTAATTGACTGATCTCTGAGACAGTTTATTAGATCAACAAATTGTCTTTTCGATTTCTGATTGAGATTATCCGAAAGTATGTCATTAACGTATGACAGTTCTACTTTTTGCTCACTACGCAATATCGTCAATAAATGTTCTAATAGTTCTTGTTTCATAATCAAAAATAAAAACTCCCCTTTCGTAGACTTCTTCATTTTCTTACGAAAGAGGAGTGACACTAAGTGATAAGCCAATATTGTACTTGACTTATGTAGACAACATTCCAGAATATATAATTTCTAGAAACTCCATGAAAAAGTCCAAGATACAGATAAAGAGTAAGAAACACTGATTGTGACTGAAGTACCAACATTACCTAATTGGTTGTCTTCAATAGCACTTTTTTGTACCTCTGCTGGAGTAGTGTATGTGGTATAACCATCTAAAATACTTTTCCCCATGGCTTTGTCTCCTTTATGTTTATTTATCAAGAATTACTTTCTTGATATGAGTTAAAGTATACTTCTATTTTTTTTAGATTTCAACCCAATAAAATTTACAAGTTATCAACTTTTTAGAAAATAGGTACGCGTTTTACTTATTTTAATTTCAAAAAAATTTACACTGCGACAATTTTTAAAAGGAATTTATGACAATAGGAACTCACGAAAATATTATTAATGCATTTTTTAGAATTGCTGCTAAAAAAGATGCTCGATTGATTACAATGGCTGAAATTGCTGCTGAAGCTCATATCAGTAGACAAGCTATTTACCAGAAGCACTTTAGAACAATAGATGAGATAATTGATGAAATACATCAGATTATACATCAGAATACGTATTCTATATTAAATAATTTTGATCCTTCTCACTCTACTCTAAATGAATACATTGCATATGAATTATTACCTAAATTATATCAATATAGAGACTGGTTAAAAATTCTTCACTCATCAAATATTGATTATGATTGGCAACATTTTGTTTCAAAACAATATCTACCAATTATCTATCCTCACCTTAACAAAATATCAAATTAATTAAAATTATCTAAAGATTTTCTAGCTCTTTTTACAGTAAAATATTATGTAGCAATCATCAGCTCCTGGTTATTACAAGATTTACCAATGCCCCCTGAACTTTTTGGGAAATATTTTTTGCAGTTAGTCGATATTCCTTTCGCTGATTACTTTGATTTTTAACTACTCCTTTATTAATAACAAATAAACCTATTTGCTTTACTAACCAAAAATATAATTTATAAAGTTTCTCATTCTCAACTACATGGTAATATTTAACGTTTTACAAATCAAAGGGGAGGCAATAAAAAACATCTACTCGAACGACCTTTCTCCTATAGCTATATGCAATTCAAAAGCCTTGGAAACAACTTATTCCAAGGTTTTATCTGTATTCTGTTGCATCAATTTACTTATTCTGATTTCCGTTGCTACTATAGTCAATCGAAACAAGAGTGGGACAAAAATTATCCCCTTCTTCAAAGACATTCTCATCCATATTTTAAATCAAGAAATCTGGAATGATTTTGAATTTGATTACGATTATTCACTTGTTAATCAATCTATCATGATTGAGCAGTTTTTAATCACAAAAGTTATCCATAATATCATCTACAACTCTGTTTTACATAACGAAAAGGGTTGCACAATAAGAATCAACTTATTCAAAAAAGATACAAATGTAATTGTCGAAATCAAAGATAATGGACAGGGAGCTTCACCAGAAAAAATTGCTGAACTTAATGAATTATCTTTTAAAAACATTGATATTTCTAAAATTAGAACGACTGGAATTGGGCTAAAAATTTCAAAACAAATTGTTGATTTGCATCAGGGCTCTATTTCGTTTGCTAGTGTCCAAACTGAATTCTTTGAAAGTATCATTTCACTTCCGATTTTCAACATTACCAATTAGATAAAAAAATGGAGAAGAACCATTAGAGTTTTCTCCATTTTATTCATCTTATCTTCCACTTATACCCTGCCCAGCCTGCCAAGACAAGCAAAGCAAGGTTAAAGATGATAAAGAAAGTCGTGAAACCAAATAATCCATTCTGTGCCAAATCTTCCGTGTAAAGTTCAGTATCTGTAAAGAACAGATAAATTCCATAGCCCTCCACGAAAATAAGAAAACTGACAAAACCAATAAGGAAAAGTCCACTGGCAATAAGGAAGATTCTCCATAAAAGTATGAGAATTCCTCCTACTGCTAAAAAAATTACTGGGATAAGGAGTAAATCTTTCATGACTTTCTCCTTTCTAGTCAATCAGTTGACGATAATGGGTGGCAAGAGAGGAATCAAACTCTTCTAATTTTTGAACTAAGTCCAAATACTCCTCTTTTTCATGTTCTTCAAAGTCCACACCTCGATGATTCTGAAGAGAGATTTCCAATTGACTAGTGAGTTCTCGTTTAGAAAAGCTGTAATCCCCTGTCACTTCCTCATAATGTTCCTTTAACTCCTTGTAGGCTTGGTATTCTTCAGGTGTTTGAAATCCCTGTACCAAGGCCTCTTCTAATTGATAATAGGTATCTTCCATCATAATCGTTACCTCGTTTCTTTCTATCTTTATTCTACCGCGTTTTTCTTTTCTTGTCCGCTATTTATATATATTTTTTAATCCAATTCAAAAGAAAGTTGTTCTTGCTTTTCTTTTCCTTTTTCGTGGAATTGTCTTAAGGCCTGATCAATAATATCTAAATCCGTTTCTTTTTCAATCAATGGCGCGAGTACATCGTATTCGGCCTTTTTAGTTTGATAATCCTCTTCCTTTGGAAAATTTTTCTCAATTTCTACTTTAGCAGTAGTCCATTTATCCTTTAATTCATCCAATAAGTTCTGAGTTTTCACTTGGTCCTCTTTAATATGATCAATCGTATGCTGAAGCCTTTGAATTGTCCCTAAAGGAGAATACAAATCTAAACTGACAGAATATTGATTTTCTCCTACAATCTTAACAGAGAAGGTTTCAGGAAGAGGTTGATTTGTTGGAAGACTAAGCATTTTAATGTCAAATCCTCGATAGCTTGCTAGGGTTCGAAATTCTTTGCTGTCAGCTTGATTATGACGGATAAAACGGTGTAGGGATTCCCCTGCTTCAGCTCGTTGATCAAATGCTTGCTTGCCTACTGTCATAGAAAATGCCTGGTCTTTCGATATTTCAGACTGTTGAATGTCGCCTTCATACTTGCTTAATCGTTTCTCAAGAATAGGTATATTTTCTTCACAGTAAGAGATTGTATGACGATAGTGATCCTTGCTGCGTTGAAAGGCGCGTCTTTGGTTTTCTAATAGGGTTAGATCATTCTCCAATTCCATCTTATATTTGAGATAAGGATTACCTGTTGCTAGTGCCTTAAAATCAGAAGCCGTCATGGTCTGTTCATCAATATCTTCTGCAGCACGAATCGGCTCCTTAGAAGTCATAATCTGCTTAATATAACGGAGTTTGTTCTCCTGAGTTGCCCATAGATAATTATCAAACGAACCTTTGGTAATGTAGTGGTAAATATCCACTTCCTTGTTTTCATTTCCCTGTCGGATAATCCGTCCATTGCGTTGCTGAATGTCACTTGGTCTCCAAGGGACATCCAGATGGTGAACTGCTTTCATCTTGCTCTGAACATTTAAACCTGTTCCTCCTTTTTCAGTTGAAGCAAGGAGAATCCGCACTTCTCCTGCATTGACCTTTCGAGACAAGCTATTCTTCTTTTCATCACTATTGGCATCATGTACAAAGGCAATTTCCTTACTAGGGATTCCTCTATCAACTAATAAAGCCTTAATCTCAGAATAAACATCAAAGCCATTGTCCTTTTTCTTAGGTGTGCCAATATCTGAAAAAATCATCTGAGTAGCCTTATTTTCCATTCCCTCACGATAAATTCTTTCAACATTATCCACTACCTGAAGCAGTTTATGATTGTCTGCTAGACTATAGCTAGAGTCCAATAAACGCATATCAATAGCTAGTTTCCGTGCCTCACCTGTTATCTTTAACATGTTATCCTGGCTCGGGTCAACTGTTCCACATTTAACCATATCTGACCTCATAACCAATTCTTCTAAATAGAGTTTCTGGTTTTCAGTTAACTCACTCTCAATAGGAATAATATGAGCTTCTGGAACAGGTAAATCCAACATATCTTGTGTTTGAATGTCGGCTGTTTCTTTATAGATTTTCATCAACTCAGGGAGATTGACAAACTTTTTAAATCGTTTCTTAGGTTGGTACTTATCCCCTGTAGGAGCTAATTCCATAGAGTTTTGAATTTCTCCAAAAGCACCTACCCAAGAGTCAAAATAATCAACTTGATAGCGTTTTAAGATATCGGGTTGAATATAGTTCATCATAGTATATAACTCACTAATAGAATTGGAAACAGGTGTTCCTGTCGCAAAAACAATATTTTTAAAATCATGTTCTTCCTGAATCTGTCGAACCTTCATTTCCATATCCACGTTCTTCTTAGAAGTTGTATTGGTAATCCCTGCTACATTCCCAAGTCCAGTAATTGGACGTATATTTTTAAAGTGATGTGCTTCATCCACAAAGAGAAAATCAATTCCTAAGTTCTCAAAATCAATAAAACTATCACGATTGAAGCGTTGCAGTTCTTCCAATTGTTTCTCTAGACCACTTATTGATTGCTCTGCTTCTTTAACGGTATACTTATTTTCAGAATGTGTTTTAATCTCTCGTAGTTCATTGAGTTTGTCCTCTATATAATTCATCTGTCTTTCCTTACTGACAGGGATTTTTTCAAATTGAGAATCACCAATGACAATGGCATCGTAATCTCCTGTAATAATACGAGAAACAAATTGTTTTCTTCTCGCCTTCACAAAATCTTTCTTAGTAGTCACAAAGACTTTTTTAGTAGGGAAAAATTTCATGATTTCTTGGCCAAACTGAGCAGACAAACTAGAGGGCACCACATACAAGGGCTTATGAACCATTCCCAACTCCTTTAATTTAAACCCAGCACCAAGCATGGTCAAGGTCTTTCCTGAACCTACCTCATGAGCTAATAAAGCTCTTTTTTCTTCTACGACTCTTTGAATGGCATTCTCTTGGTGAGGACGAAGACTGATGTTTTGTGCCAAGCCATCAATGACTAAATGGCTACCGTCATACTCTCGACTAACCGTTCGATTATAAAGACGATTATAGCTTTCCTCAATGACTTGTTGGACTTCTGGATACCGTGAGACAAAGTCTTGAAAGAGCTCTTGTAAATGCTGCTCTTTTGCTCTTAGAACAGAGGTTTTTTCCAAATCTGTGATGGTCTTTTTCTTTTCTCCTTCCGTAACAGTCATAGTAATCGTCGGTTGGTTTGAATTTAGTAAATTCTCAAAAATCTTTCTTCCTGTATCATAACGTGACCCACTGACTCCAAGACTGCTATCTTTGGCACTTGGATAGCGATAAACAAATGATGTCCTTAAATGAACCTGGCCATCGACAGGATTCACTTCAATGACTTGTTCAACATCTGGCGAAGACAATTCAAATTCACGATTGGTAAAGCATTCAAAGGCAAATTTACCATAAACGGATTGAGGAATCCAACGTGACCCTATTTTAAACTCAATATCTGCCAGATGAATCCTTGGCGGACGAACAGATTCTAATAAATCTAAAGCATGGTTCCAATCATATTCTTGATTGTTTTCCTCTACTAATAGTTGAACTACTTCTATCTTGTTGAGAATATCTCCTGATAAAAACTGGTTCTTAGAAAGATATTTTCTTTCCCCTCTTAAATAGCTTTCTGGATCTATTAAAATCTGGTCACCTAACTCATCTAAAATAGCAGCTTGGCTATGTTCAGGATAAATGGATACCATATAGTCTAAATCAACCCCTCTACCATCCGATAAACTGGAGTTTAAGGCATCTAGAGCTGTTGAAACTCTTGCAATCACCCTCTCCGGCCTAACCAATGCTTTCTCAAAAGCTAAAGATTTTTTATATTTTACTTTCTGACTTTTAGAATCAATGTATTCATCTTCTAAACTTGCTAGTAAAGAATACTTATCGTCACTATCAAATAAGTTCCGATTGACTGAGGCATTCAAGTATCCAAATTGACTTACAAAACGGTCATAGTCGCGATTGAGTTTACTAAGTAATACCTGAAAATCTGTTCGACTGTAATCTGGATGACGTTGAATTTCAATTAAGGATTGATAGGTCTCTCTCAAATCAACCATACCCTTAATACGACTAATATCCTTATCCGATAAGGGACTTTCATAAAAGACAGTTTTTTTGAACAGTCCCTTATATTTCCCTCTTTTACTTGCTTCTTCTGACTTGTAAACATCTAGTGCTTCCTCATCTGTCAAATGAAGTTGCACGAATCGGTCTATTTTATGTTCAGACAAAGAACTGTCCCAGGCTTTAAAATCTCCCTTCTCGTCTACATAATAACTAATTTCGTCTACTTTTGAACTTTTCCGAATACCATGCGTATCTCGGTAATAAATTTGATTTCCCTCATATCCAAAAGAATAGAGCGCTAAGTCCTCACGTATACGACTTGGGATAGAATTATCCACTTCTTCTTGGATAAAAACAGGTGCTTTCAAAGAATTGTCAATTTGTTTAGGTGCTTCCACATTCTCTAATGCTTTCATTATGTCAGTAGCTAATGTTTCTGATCCCCCCTTAACATTGAGGGTTCCTCCATTAAAATTACGTACCTCATATTCACCCAAAACTTGCGTATTGTATTTCCCATCAAAATAAGGATTGATCCAGACACGCTTATCCTCCTCAAAGGGAATAGAGCCACTAAAGACAAGTTCCTCCTCATTAAGATTCTTTGCTTGATCCTTTTGAAAGAAGAGGAGATCTGTAGTCACTCGAGTACCTGCAATCTTTTTAAAAGCCGTATCCGGCAACCGAACTCCCCCTAAAAAATGAGTGTTGGTTTTAATCTCTTGTAAGACATTATCTGTCCGCTTATCCATTGTCCCGATAGATGAGATAATCGACACTTGGCCTCCATCTCTTACTAAATCAAGTGAGTGTTTGACAAAGTAGTCATGAATCATATAAGGTTTATCATAGTTTTTATCGGCAATGCGAAAATTTCCAAATGGTACATTCGTTAAGACTAAATCAAAACTATTATTTTGATAGGGAACTTCTTCAAATCCTCGCACTTCAATATGGGTATTGGGGTGTAGTTGTTTTGCGATTGCGCCTGTCACACTGTCTAATTCAACTCCATAGAGTTCTGATCTCTCTCGTATACTTCTAGGCATCGCCGCAAAGAAGTTCCCAGTCCCTATAGAAGGATCTAATATCCTTCCTCCCTCAAAACCATCATCCAGTAACTTTTGCCAAATCTGGCGAATAATCAGTGGGTCTGTATAATAGGCTGTGAGAGAACTTTGTTTCATGGTCGAGTATTCTGATTTACTTACTAAGCTCTTAAGAGCTAAACGTTCTGTTTCATACTTTGGATTGAGTTCATCGAAAAATTCATTGGCAAGACCGCCCCAGCCGACATACTTGGCTAGTAGCTCTTGTTCTTCTGAACTTGCTTGTCGTCCCTCTTTTTCTAATCTTTTAACAAGTTCAATAGCTGCGATATTCGTTTCAATCTTTTCTCGATTTGTCTTAGGATAAAAGTCCTCTAAATCATCTGGAAAAACAAAATCTTGAACAGGGACATCCGTCTCTTCTATGCCTACAATAAGCGTTTCTGTTTCCTTATCCTTTTCATTTTCTTCTTCCAGATAGGAAAACAAATCTATTTCCTGATTTTCACTTGATGAATCAATCTCAATCTCTGAATCTTCTTTTTCAAGTTCTACGAGAGACAATACTTGTTCAATCTCTTCTAAACTGTTCAAGTATAAGATAGGATTTTCTTCAAATAACTGGTTGGAATCATTGAATAGCTCTAGGCGAACTAAGTCATTTAAGTGTGCATTTTCAATCGAAACCAACTGAAATACTTGTCCTTTATAACTTACTTGTGAACCAATCGGATATTCCCTCAAAGCTTCTTCTACAATTTTATCGACATTAGAAAAAGCGTTAGTTTCTTCTATTTCCTGTTCAATATCACTTGAAGGTGGTAAAGATTCCTCTACTTGCTTAGACTTTTCTCTTATAGCCTTTACCTCATCAAAATGACTAATAATCTTCAGTTTTTGTGTCAGTGGTAGTTGTGTGTAGTTTTCTTCATGATGGACAAAATCCGTAACAGTATCTAAAGTAGCCATCAATTCTGAACCCAAATAGGCTAGAACATCTCCCTCTTTTTCTTCAAAATGAATCTCAAGAACCTCTTTTTCTAGTTCTTTGGAATCAACCATTAGAAGAAATTCCTCTATATCTCTACTAATACGGTCAGATAGATTATTCGCAACCCGATAGACATTGACTAAATTGACATCCTGATTCTGATGACATACAAGCTCACTTAATGGTGTTAGCTTCTCTTTTTCAGATTGGATATAAAATCGAGTGGAAAGGTTATAGGTTGCGACTTCTAGCACCAAGTTTTTCTCAAAATTACTTAATTGAGATAATTTACTTAGACCTCCTTGTCCAAAATTTCTTGTGTAACTTTCTAAATCTTGGTCATTATTTTCAGAACTAGCCTCTAGGAAAGAAATAATATCTTGATGAAACGAATAGACATGAGGTATCTCTTCTATCTTGCCCTCTTCAGTCAAAAAACTCTCTACCAAATCCTGCCATTTCTCATCAAAATGTTGCGCCTGATAGCGAAGAAATAGGTCCATTTTCTCCCTATCTTTTGGAATTGTTCCACGAAACATAGCCAATAATTGTATTACTTCCATACTCGCTCCTTTCATCTATACGAAAATAGGAGAATCACATGATTCCCCTACAACTCTATCTCCATTTCAACCTCTTGAGGACTGGTTTCTAAATCACTAGACAAAAGAGAAACAGCATCTGTTCTCATGTAGTAAGTATATAAGTCTTCTAGGTCTTGTTGGTTTTCAATCCCTGTTTCAATACTAATCAGAGCCTGTATAAATTCCTTGTAGTGACTCTCCATCATATCTGAAATCTTTTGTTTCATTTCCATAAATACTGAAGATGGTTCAGTTATACTTGTTTGGTCTATGTCTTGTAAATCCTTTTCTAAGAGATTGCTTCCTTCTTCTACTTCCACTAAATCTGAACGACCATCACCATCAGAATCTGCGCTAAGAGGATTGGTTCCTAGCGCTAATTCTTGAGCATCAGTTAGTCCATCTTGATCCGAATCACGTTGATAAATGGCTTCCATATACTTCCTTCTTTCCTAGTTAATCTTTTTTCACTCCAATCCTACCAAATATTCCTTGAAAGAAGTATCACAACAAAAAAGAGAACGAGCCAAAACTACGTTCTCAAATAATATTGTGATTATAAACAAGTGCTTCAGATATTCGGAATTTATGCGGTATATAATCAAAAACTTTCTTATAGCTGAATCTTGCTATATCATCTATGTGATAAATCGGTAACTCGAATGACTTGGTCCACTTGTTCCCAAATGAGAGGATTGTGGGTTGCAATAATAATGGTTCGATTCGGATTTTTTAAAGATTCTAGGATAGAGAGTAATTCCTCAGAGTTTTTGGGGTCTAAAGAAGCGGTTGGTTCATCTGCGAGGATCAAAGGCGGATCCTTTAAAATTATCTTCGCTAGTGCAACACGTTGTGCTTCTCCTCCTGATAATTCAAAGATAGGTTGCTTTAAATCTAAATAAGAGAGGTTAACACGGTTTAGAGCTTGTTTCATCAAAGAGATTTTCTCTTTTTCTTTCAACTTTTTACCAACTAAACCCAGATTGAGATTCTCTTTGACGGTTTGACTTTCAATTAAGCCAAAATCTTGAAATAGATATCCCAAATAATCTCTAAAGAAAACAGAAGGCTTGATATCCTTAAGAGAAGTACCATCATAGATGATTTGTCCTTTGTCATATGGCTCTAATCGTCCAATCATATTCAAGAGTGTTGTCTTACCACAGCCACTTGTCCCAATTAAGGCATAAATTTTCCCACCTTCAAAATGAAGATTCGTATCTGAAAATAGCTGACGGCTTCCAAATTTTTTAGATATATTCTTTAGTTCAATCATCCTATTTTCCTTTCATAATTGTCATAGAAACACAAGATTCTTTATGAGCTTGACGGTAAAGCGTCAAAACTGCACTAGCTAGAAAGACTAATAAAGTGAGCAAGCCAATCACCAAATCTCGACTGCTTAAAATAAAGAGACTAGCACCAAATACAAAACTGGCAAATTGGCTAACCATATACTGAGCATGTGTTTCAAAAAATCGTAAACCTGAAATTCGTTTAATCAAGATATCTCGACGGAATTGCTCGAAATATAGAAGATTGACAGAATAAAAGAGTAACAAGGAACTAGCTATCCCCACAATGGCTCCTAAGATTAAAGTTGCTGTTTCAGTTTGCACTTCATTATAACGAGTTAGATAAACACTTCTTCCTTCTTTAAGATAAGATACTTGCTCATAAATTCCAGCTTTCTTCAAGAGAGATAGACCACTCTCATATCCTTTGATAAAGAGTTGCTTTCCAGCATTGATAGACCAACTAGATTTGGAAATGATACTATCACCTGTAGATGTTGGAGTAAATACAACTAAAATCGGATCGGTTAAGTACTGAATAGATACTGGACTTTCACCGTTATTATAAACAAATCGTTTTTCTCCTGTTGGAATATAGCTAACAATCGCTCTCATTTCATACTCTAAAGGAGCGTCTTTATCCTCGCTTGATTTTCCGTAATAGTTCAAACTTTCTTCAAAAACTTTCTTAAGTTCTGCTTCCTGTGAGCGAAGAGATTCTGGTAATAAAAGTCCAAATTCCCCTTTTTGAAGATGAGCTAGTTTCTGTCTAGTCTCATCATTTACAGCCACATTTTCCTTATCCAAATAACTTGGACTGACATAGAGAACATTAGCATCTGGACTATAGGTATCCAGTGTCTCTCCGTTTTTATTTTTTCCTTGAGGATTTGCAAAATGAATGAGATTATCTTTTACAAATAGAGCCTGTTCTTTTTCAACTGCTTCTTTGGAAAATTCATACCACTTATTCTGATTTTCTGTATCTTTTCCTCTATCACCTAAGCCAAAAGAAATTTGATAATAGTCTGCTCTGTCCTTCCACGCTTGTTTTGAAATTTCAAGTTCTTTCAATCGTTGGTAAGACGTCAAGCCTGTCTTAACAGCGTATCCCACTGTAAAAACAGCAACCAACTGACACAATAGGGTTAAAGCCATCAAGCGTTTGAGGGGTAATCTTCCCTTAATAACGGGAACTAATGCTTTGTAACTCAAACTCATTAGATAAAGAAGCATTAGTAAAATTGAAATACCCAATAAAAACAACAGATAGAAACTAATCCCAAAACCATAGGTGGCTAACAAGATAGGATAAAACAAACCTTGACTAAAAAGAACGACTCCCCCACCTAGGAAGGAAAGGAGGGCTGATAGAAGGAGCCACTTAATATCAGTAGATAAAGAATGCCCCATAATGGATAAGAGAGTCTGACCAGAAAAGAGTTTTATACCTGCTGCTCTCATTTCCTTAATCCGAGTGATAATCACTAAAGCAAAGAAAGATAAGCCAAATATTGCTAAACTAATTAAAATAAGTGGATTTAGTAACATTCTAAAAGCAAGAGAATAGGGAGGTGTCTTCCGGTCAGCAACTGCTTTATAACCCAAATCTCCTAATTTATCGGCTAGCTTTTCTTTCGTCAAGGAGCCTGATAAAAGGAGATAACTATTTAGTGGATCACTGCGTTCACGACTTTCTTGGCTAGCTTCTTGGAATTCTTTTGGTAATGTTCCCTGACCATAAGTTGCATAAGTAAAGTGAGTCGTCCCATCCTTACTCGGCTCTACAATTCTTCTAGCTATTAAACTCTGTTCAGAGTTTACAAACTTCTCCAATTCCTGTTCAAATACCTCACGCGTCGGTTCCTGAGTATCTTTTTTGACACGAAGTAAAGAAACTGAATCATAGCTTGCATATAAATATTGTGGCGCACGTAAGACAATAATCCAAGCAATGAAGAAGCTGAGAAAAAAAGTTGACAAGCAAATAAATAGTTTCTTCATAGTAGACTCCTTATAAAAAAATAATTCCCCTTGTACGAGCTACAAGGGGAACGATTTAAATCAATGAACGATTAGTCATAATCATAGTAAAATGCTACTTGTTCTCCCCATTTGGTCCAAATCCATGCGTAGGAGGTGTTTCCAGCAGGAGCTTCTCCTCTATCAGAATGACCATCCCATCTGCTCACGATGGATGAATAATGGTATTTGTCACCATGGTAGTAATTTGAAAAAGCCCAACCACCTCCTGAACCTTCTCCATATGTCCATACTCCTCCATCTGGATATTGTACAGCGGCTGATGCAGCTCCCAATAATGTAAAGCTTGAAATAAGAGCTAGAGCAAGTAATCTATGTTTTTTCGTTTTCATTTTATTTTTCCTTTCAAAAAAAGCACACCCTGAGCAACAATGCAACAAAATAAATCCTCCTCTCTCTTTTTTTGAAACCGATTTCTTTATATAACAATAATAACATTTTAACTATTACATGTCAATTAATTTTAAGTAAATCAGAAAATTTTTTTCAAATAAACTATTGTAACAATAAAAAAATAGATGACTTACAGAACCTGTAAGCCACCCAGTCAGTCGGTTTATTCTGGTGTCTGCCACCGCTTGGCCCTTACGTCCAAGATTGCTATCGGATTTCGTTCTGGTGTCCGCCACCGCTTGGCCCTTATGTCCAAGTTTACTATCAGATTGACCATGAGCCGACCACTCATCTACACCATTATTCTAACGAATATGAGCTACAAACGCAAGAGAAAAACTTATTTTGGATTTATACACTATAGAAAACATACACTATCTTCAGATTGAACTTTTGTTCAAAATAAGCTATAATGAATTTAAGTAGAAACAGGAGGTAGAACAAATGGCTACAATCAGTTTAACACGTGATATAAAACTAACAAACGAAGATGCTCTAAAAATTCTTAATCATAAACCATCTAAAAAGCTACAAGCAGTCTTGAAATCTATTGAATCACAGGACGCTACCGCTCCAACGAAAAATAAACTCATTTCAAAGTATCTGTAAGATGACAATTCAAGTAACACCACTTAAGCAATATCTTGAAAATATTCAAGTGCTAGCTCCTGATAAAACTGAGAAACAAGTTCAGGAGCTATTTAAAACTATCATTTTAGAAAATGTTGATTTCAACGGTAATGAAGAGATGTTGACTTATCTATCTGATAAAGCTCCCAATTTTGAAAAACAACATCGTTCTCGTAATTTTATCGTTGAAGAAACTGAAACAAATAACATCATAGGATTCTTTAGTTTATCTCTCAAAGTTGTTGATATTTCTGATTTAGAGAAATCCTTAAAAAAGAAACTCGTCCTAAAAGGGAAAAGTCCCAAAAATATTGATTATCTCCCTGTGTTACTTATTGGTCAATTCGGCAAAAACACAAAGCTAAATAAACTATCAGGACAAGAGTTATTTGAAATTGTAATTCAAAAAATTGAAGAATTTCGAGCAATTGTAGGAACTCAGATGATATTTTTAGATAGTATCAATCATCCTAAAGTCATTCAATTTTATGAACAGTTCGGATTTGTTGCTTACAGTCAATTGATTAAAGATAATCATCAAGTAAGTTATCAGCCTATGGCATTAAATATGTCGCTCTATAAAAAATAAGAATCATGTCACCTAAACTGATGACATGATTCTTTTATTTCACCGTATAAGCAAAACTGATGGCACTATCTGCTTGCGAGATTTTTCTAAAGGTATAGTTAGGGTTGCCACCATAGTTAGTTTCAGACACAAGGAAAGAACCATCATCATATACTTTCTCGACAAAAGCCACATGACCATAGTCTGCTGGTGTCCCATGTGTACCTCCTACAAAAGAAACAATAGCACCTGCTTTTGGTGTGGAACCCGTTTCTCCACCAAGACTTGAAGCTGTCGCAACCCAGTCCTGACCATTTCCCATGGTATTAATGATTGAAATCTTTTCTCCATTTCTACCTTTTAGCTTTAATCCTAACTGGTTCATACGAGCCGCAACACCCCATGTACATTGTCCATAGGCATAAGCCATACCATCTCCACCACCAGGAACAGAATGATCATACAAGTCCCCACGAACCCCTTCAAGGGATTGTGGATCACTTTTTGCCTGTCCTCCGTTTGTTTGGCTAAAGCCTTTTTCAATTTGGTAATACCATTCCGTTGCTCTGGTTTGTCTTTCCAGTAGTTTGTCACCAGAATTTCCCTCCCAATAGGTAAGGAAGAGTTGGGCGAGATTGGCTGCACTGCCCGTATTTTTAAAGAAATCCTTTAACCAACTTTGATAGTAAGGACTATCCCCATGAAGCATAAAATCAAGTTGGAGGTCTAAATCATACCATTTCTTATTTTGGGTGCGTGCATAATTCAACAAGGCTGTATGACGTGTTGATCCATCTGCGGTATCTGTCCATTGCCCTAACCCCAAACCTCTATGAAGAATATTAGGATAAGCACCACTATAAATGGTTGGACCTCCAATCGCTAACCATGCTTCATCATCCCATGAGGAATCGGTAGCGCCAACAGGAGGAGATAAATAATCTCCTTCAGCTCGTTTAGGATTAATAGAAGACTCTACCGACCAATTTCCTAAAATTGCCGCAATGGCTTGGGGACTTGCCCCTTGAGATTTCAAAAACTCATAAATATGTTTTGCTCGTTCAAACTCATCCCCACCAAACTGACCAATGGCAGGTAAGATAGTTGTCTGAAGTTGAATGACTTTTGGAAAATAAAATTGCGGATTGACATACACCAATTTTTCTTTCTTGTTCTTATACTTTTGATAGGAAACTTTCAAACCTGTATCGTCTGGTGTTTCACCAATAATATCACCCGTTAGGACTCTTGTCCCCTCAATCGCACGACCATTATGAATAGAATACAAGGTCAATCGACTCTCATTCTCTCCTTTTCCGTTAGTGAGAATAACATCATCTCCGTCTAGAGATACAACACCATCCATTGGTGCGACAATTGTTTGGTGAACCTTCGCTTCTAGTAGAATGTACTCCTGAAGAGTAGGTTTTCCGTCTAAATCATAGTATCCATAACGATAAGTCATGGTTAGACTATCTTCGTTGCTTTTCCCCTCAAATGGATTGTCCAATTCCTGCATGGAAGCATAGACACCTTCTTCTTTTAGTTCCTTAATTTCCTCTTGATCGTCTTTCGATAGTTTATACTTAGGACTTTCATAGAGGTCTTGCATGGATTTCAAATCTTCCCCATCGTTTAAATCATGCCACAAAGTAGACAGATAATCCTTGTAAGTTTCTGAACTAAATAAGTGAACTGGTTTGTGTAACTCATAGTCATGGAATTTAAAGTTCATATACCCCATCACATCATCAACTTTTGTGTAATAAGTAATTCCTTTGTCATTTGTGCGAGTATGTTCTGCATCTTCCCAAGTTAGGTGGGTATAAGCTTTTGTTAATTCAAATTCATCTTGTTGAATCAAACTAGCAGATGAAAATCCTAAAAAGAAGCTCATTATAAGTAAAAGAAGAAAGACTATTCCTCCAACTATCCAGGTTACAGGATTTCCAGCCGCAAATGTAAAGAAGGAAAAGGCTGCTTTTAGTTTTTGATAGATATTTCGGACACTTGTAAGACCTTGTTTCTTTAATTTTCGAAACCGATTTTTAAAGGAACTTGGCTTATCTTTCGCTAGTTTCCATCCTTTTCCATCCTTAAAATGATGGTATCGCTCTTTTGTGTTGGTCAGTCTTTTCTTGGTAAAACGACCTGTTGCTTGTCCTGTTTTGACACTAGCTTTTCCAAGGTTATAAGAAAGGCGACTGTAGCGTTTCCCTTTTCTAATTGTCTCTTGAAGTGTGCGATAGCCTTCTAAATCTTCATTTTCTGAAGCTAACTCTCCACCTTCACGTCCAAGGACATAAAGAAAAGTTTTGGCTTTCCTACTGACTTTTTTGGACTTATAGGCTTGTTTAGTAGATTTTAGATTCTCTTTTGCGGCCTTGACTTCTTTCTTAGCTTTTAATTCTTCTAAACTCTTCCCTTGAAAGAAAAAATTAGATTTTTGTTTCGATTCCTGACCGTAGAGAAATTTTTGATTGATTTTTCTTTCTTTACGACTCTCTTTTCTTTCTTCTTTTGCTTCTACCTTGGCTTCTCTAAATTGCTTCTTGGCTATTTTCAATCGTTTCCTAGCATGAGGCAATCGTCTGTCTCTTAATTCTTTACGATTCAAAAGAGATGGAGGACTATTTTGAAGAATATGATTGTAGTCTTCATTTGCTTGTTTTACTCTCTCCTTTGAAGCTTCTCTCATCTCCTCTAGCTTTTCTTTTATCTCTTTTTTCCATGCTTTATTATCCAGTACAGCGGAATCTTTTTTCTGTTTCTTCACCTCCTTCTTTCCTTTTTTCAAGAATTTTTTCTCATCTTTTAGGCTTCTTCTAAATGCCTTTCGGGCACGTATAATTTCTCTTTTATCCTTCATTTACCTTCCCCTTAATTAGAAGCCATTTTATCAGGATCCGTACTCATGATATCAAACAATTGAGTACCTTGAGGAATCTTATTTTTAAAAGGAACGACAACTGAACCAGCTTTTATTAGTCCTGCGCCTTTTTCTGGATTGACTAAGTATTTTTCGAGTTCTTTTGACAAGCCTAAGAGTTGAACCAGTTCTTCTCTGTCATTTTTTGCTTGCTTGAGGAGAATCATAAATTCACTATTTGCAATAATTCGTCTACCATTTGGATCTAACAATAAGGTTTCGACGTTTTGAGTTATTCCAGTCGGACTGGCTCCATATTTTCTGACACGACTCCACAATTTAAAGAAGAAATCACTGGCATATTTATCTAATAAGAGAAGCTGCATTTCATCAAAATAAATCCAGGTCTTCTTCCCTAATTTTTGGTTCCGAACAACACGATTCCATATCTGATCAAACACTACCATAAGGGCGATTTGTTTCAGCTCATCTCCTAACTTCTTAACGTTATAAATCAAGAAATTAGATCCTGTCTGAATATTGGTCTTATGAGAAAAAATATCAAGAGAACCTTCGACATACAGTTCCATATCAAGTGCCAAATTTTGCGCTTCTTCTTCTGGTTGTTGACTCAAGACAAAAACCCATTCTTCCAAAGAAGGCTCTTTAAATGACTGATAGGTAAGTCTGGTGACTCGGTCGATAATCGATTTTTCTCTCCCATCCATTTTTCTATCCAATAACTTGCCAATAAAGGATAAAAGAAATTCTGATTTTACTTTTACAGGATCTTCATCCATATTTTCCTCAGACAAGTCAAGAACATTGAGATAGGTTTGGGAATCGGGCGCAATATCAATCATTTCTCCCCCAAAAGCCCGTCCAATGACACTGTACTCTGCTTCTGGATCCACAATGATAATTTCAGTATTTTCACCAGATTCCTTGATTTTGGTCGTGATAATTTCATGCTTGGTTGCCATCCCTTTCCCAGCTCCAGATGTTCCTAAAATCAGACCAGACGGTGTATTTAATAGGCTACGATCAATGGTAATAATATTGCTTGAGATTTGATTGATACCGTAATATTTCCCACTGCGGTCTTGTAAGTCTACTGAAGTCCAAGGTGAGTTCACTGCTACATTAGATGTTAATAAACTCCGTGATACTCCCTCTAAAAAATCACAACCAAATGGCAGCAAACTATTAAAGGCTGCTTCTTGCATATATGGAAGTTTATCAATCATTAGGTCATTTGAGCCGGCCACTTGTTGAATAGTGTCTAGGGCTTGTTTGAGTTCTTCTTCATCCTGACCAAAGACACCAATCAAGAAGACTGTTTGAAATAGTTTATCTCCTGTCTCGGTCATGGTTTTTAAGAGTTCCTCAGCTTCATCGATATTGCTTTCTAATACATGACCTACTTTTTCCAAATAGATACCTGTTCGAGCAAGTTTTTGTTGTTCCCCAATCTTTTGGGATTCCATTAAGGTCTTCTTTGTTCGTAGTTTCTTCATGGCATCTGCCTTGGTTGAACTTTGTGCATGGAGGCTCACAATCAATTCCAAATCTCCTTGCATGAGGTCTCGGATAAACTGATCCCCTAATTCCATGCCGTAGTCTCTTACATAGACAATCTGTAATAAGCGGTCATTGATTTGTAGGTAATTCTTGTTTTTAAAATCCAAGAGATTAGGTGCTATGAAGTGACGAGTTGTCTGACCAGATCTGGTTAAATCACGGTAAGAAAAAGGAAGATGGTGTTCTCCTCTAAGCATATCGGCCAACAAGTTGACACGGTCTTCTCCAGCCAAGGATTCAAATCGAGCATCAATTTCTGAGAAACCACTCTTGAAATATTCTCCTATTTGGGACAAGGAACGATAGGCTTGTTTGGGATTAGATTCCTTTCTACCAAAGCTAATCAGTTTAACAGCCGAAAAGTTATTTTCGCCACTGTCTAAATTCTGATTCATCATCCGATTCAATTCTTTACGATAGGTATCATACCCATCTTCTTTTTCCTCATACAAAACACTTTGTCTGAACTTTTCTAAATTCAATCTTTTATTAAAGATAGTCAATTGGAAGTTGGTTTGGTCATCTAGTGAGTTAATCAAATCAGAATACTTCTCAATGATTGCGCCCTTATCTTCTAAACCAACGGTCTGGTAATTGACATCACCAAGTAAATAGCTTTGTGAGAAATAATCTTCTTTTACCTGCATCAGACCATTTTGATACAGGGCTTGATAGGAAAGAGTATTAGCCGTTGAGGGTAACACTTCCTCTTTTTTCCCTTTAACTTCTTCCTTTTTATTAGTCATTGAAGTTTTTTGTTTCTTTAATGTATTTGATTTTCTTTTCATGTTCAGGTCCTTTCTTTCCTGTAATTGTGCGTAGGGGAACCGTTAATTCAAAATGAAGACGGTATTTCAAATAATGTTCAAAATATAAATCATTGGGTTTATAGACTCCAAAAAGCATTAGGGGGATGGTAAAAGCAAACACAAAACCGTAAACAAACCAATCTCCAAATTGCCAGAAAAAGAGATTCAAGCCCAAAACAATAATTGTGACAATAAAGGCTGGTAAAACAAAGATGATTTGTCTTGTGGTGAAACCTAACCAAGCCCTGTGTTGGTATTTTGAGATGTCTTTAAAGACACGTGTATTCATTACTTTCCTTTCTAAAAAGGCTAAGAAGCAATCACTTCCTAGCCTTTATCTAATTACATACCTAAGATTGAGCGAGCCGTACGTTGAGAACCAACGAGGGCAATAATCAGTAAGATAGCTTGTACCAAACTACCAAACATAATCGCAAGTGATTGCAAGACTCCTGCACCATTTGAAACAGCTATTTTTCCAGCAGATTCAAACAAAGGAACAAGAGAAACAATCAGAAAAATGAGAACCCCTTGTACCGCATAGACCATAATATTTTTTAAATAGCCAATACCAATAGACTTCCACTCATCACTTAAAAATGTTGGAATCGTAAGAGGGGCAAATGGAATCATAAGGTAAAGTTGAATAAATCGAATGGATACCAAAAGATTGACCATGGCTGCACTTACTATCCGAACAAGCCAAATGAGGAGGGCGAAAAAGCCCACAATCATCCGGCCAATAAATCCTGAACCTTTTAATCCAGAGAGTGTATCATACTTTGCCCCACCGTGAGCCACAATCGAGGCCACTTGTTCAATGGCGTGACTCGCAATCCCGATGATGGCTTCTACAATCACGGTAGTGTTAGTAATTACAACTGCGACCATGATATAACTAATCAACATCGGCGCCAATGCTTCAAAGGTCATCGCTCCACCAGAGTTAGCAATTTTCTTTGCCATCTTCGAAAATTCTAGGATGAGAACAACTGATAAAATCGCAACTCCAAGAGGTTGCATGACACTTTTAGTAATACTTGACATATAAGTCCAAACAGTTGGATTATAGCTAGATAGAGATTTAATCAGATCTACCGTAGATTGTAAATCCACATTAAATCCTTCAAATAAATTTTCAGCTGATATTTTTTCAGATGCAAGGTAAACAAAGGGTGAGACTAAACTAAGATTCATGTCATTGTTTATCCTCCTAAATTGAAATTTGAGTTACAAAGGCTCCAGCAGCCCCTACCATAACACCACCGACAATTTCAAGAATGGCATTTCGAACACCTGGTCCACCATCTTTAATGTTGGTTGCAAGGTTGACAATCCCTACAACAACGAGAAAGGCACCAACCGCAATCAATCCCTTCTGTAACAAAGACATAGCTTGTGCAAACATAGCACTTGCGTCTACTCCATAAACAAAACCTTTAAAATGCGTAATCATCTATTTCCTCTTTTCTATTTTTATTTTAAACTAGATTCAAAAGTTAAATCACGAATTCTAAGGCCTTCAAGATGATTTTCTTTTCTTTGATTCAAAGGATTGATTTGATAGTTCCACCACCGTTCATCGCTTTCTTGATTGGCTAGGTACTTCCAGTTTGGATGCTTGGTTGAATTGTATTTTTTGCTTTTAAAGACAGGCATATTGGCAATTCGAACCAAGCATTCATGCCGTTTCATATTTCCGACTTCATCAGGTGTCATTAAATCACGAGCAATCTTTTGATGAGAAAGGGATCCTGAACCTGTCTGGCCAAAAGAACGACTCGTATTTCGAACATCAATGGTTTGTTTACCGAGTAAGCCACTCATAAATTTAAAGGTATCTTCATCATTACCACCTAAGTAGACTAAGCTATCACAGTTCCCCAAAATGGTTTTCCAAGCTTCTTTTTCTTTATAGAGCCCTTGAAGTTGGGCAATATTTTGAAGAATAGGAACGAGACTCATATTTCGAGAACGGACTGTTGAGGTTTGTTCAGCAAAATCTGGAATTTCTCCGATGTTTGCGAACTCATCTAAATAGACTCTCACATGAAGAGGCAATTGACCCTTAAAATCAATATCTGCTTGTCTTGTTAGGGTTTGGAATACGGTTGAAAAAAAGAGGGCTGAAAGAAAGCGAAAGGTACTATCGTTATCTGGGATAACTAAGTAAACCATTGATTTTTCCTTGCCCCATGTCTTCATATCAAGGGTATCTCTTTTGGTCAAATCCATGACACTTTGAATATTGAAGAGGGCAAATTTAGCAGTAGTTACAGCTATAACAGAATCCAGAGTCTTATCCTTATAATTTTGAAAATCTGCCCAATTTCGCATGGTAAAATTTTCAGTTCCATACTTTTTAGCATAATTTTCAAATAGAATTTCTAAGACACTTTTTTCTTGATTTTCACCCTTGGATAAGTGTTTAATGAGTTTTGAGATTTCAGCAAAACTTGGATAACGCCCTCGTTTTTTTCGCTCTTCCACTTCTTTTTTTTGACGTTTCAACAAGTTTTGGTATTCCTTTTGACTTAAACGACTTTCTTCTATGAGCTGTTCTCTTGTTTTAGGTGGATTATAGAAATCGACCAAGTAGGAGGCTAAAGCTCGGACCAAAGTCATAGAAGCTTCATCCCAAAATGGATCACTACGAGAGCCAGAACCTTTGGTGTTATTGAAATAAACCGTCAGCATGCGATTCAAATCATTTTCTGTCTCTATATAGCGAAAAGGATTGAAGCCATCTGAGTTCTTCATATTGACTAAATCTAGCACCTTTACTTGGTAGCCATGTTCTAAAAAGAGTTTGCCTGTTTTTTCGGCCAAGTGATCTTTAGGATCCACGACAATATTTGAACTATTCATCTGAATCAGATTGGGTTTCACAAAGCGAAATGTCTTCCCACTTCCTGAACCTCCGATCACCGCAATATTCTTATTTCTATCATATTGGGGTGGTTTTTTATCTAATAATGTCAAACGAACATCCTGTGCTAAGATCGTATCATGAGAAAATTCTTTACCGTAAAAGAGCTTCTTTTCTTTTAGAGTTCCAAAACGGGCGCTCCCGTATTCTACCCCTTCTCGGTATTGTTTTTTACCAGTCTCTAGATAGAGATAAACCAGCAACATCATCACAAAACCTAGTAGAAAAAAAGCACTTGATTTTCCAGTAAAAGAAACATTCCATGGCGACTGAAGAACTTCATCTTGACCTTCCATTAGAAGATGAGTCCATTTATCTAAGCTATTTCCAGTATAGGAATCATACAAAAGCGTCAAACGATGAAAAAGATAGCCTAGTAAGATACCTAACAGTGAGAATAGTAGGAATTTCTTTCCACTGTACATCATCTCACCATCTCTTTCTGTTTGACGGCTCCTTCTTGTCTAAAGGTAATTTGAGATTTAGCCTCATCAATTGCTTGGTCTAGTGACTTATCCATGGTAAAATCAGCTAATTTCTCCGGATCATTAACCATTATTTCTAACAGATGGTCTAAATGATTGTCTAGAATCGAACGGTCTTTCGTGTAGAAATGCAGAGAATCCCCTTGCCAAGCGATGGCTAAAGGAATCTCTTCTTTTTCTAAAAAAGCTTTAAATTTCTCTATATCAATTGGTTTGTCTAAAAAATCTTTTTTCAGATTAATCGTATCAATCGAATAAGGAGATTGTAGCAATTCTTCTAATTTCTGCACCCCTATCTTATAGGCGGAATCCTGTGCTAAAGCCTGACGTCTAGACCATTCTAGAATCTTTAAAAGACTTTTTACAGTAAATAAAAGACTACGCTCAGCATATTGAACTGCCATTCGTTCCTGTTGTTCAGAGGACATCTGATGCCTCCTTCTTAACAAATAGCAGCTTTCCTTCTTTATAACGATAAGCTATCAATTTCTGACGTTGCTTAATCGACTTGATAACCTGCAGTAGATCTCTCGAATAAGGTTCTCGAAGAGTAACTTCTACTGCTTTCCCATCAACGATACCAACACGTTTAAATTCAATGTAGTCTTTTTTGAGATGTCCTAAGCCCATACCAAAGGGAAAGTGATGAATCAATTGGATGGTACATCCACCTTTATTTCCCATTTGTTTCAAATCATACAAGTTTACTACCTTCATGATTAACTCCTTTATCTAGTTTGTCGCATCGTTTAAGTCTGGTAACGATAAACTCCGTGTCTGTTAGAAAATTCTCACACACGTCTTGTGCCAGTTGCCCTTCACAGGGTAATACTCTCAGTCCCTACTTACACAGGCACGCTAATCAAGACGGAGTGGATTCAATTTTCAAAGAACAGGTAGCTTTATTATAGACAAGAGTAGTTGAAATTTTTATCACATTTTTGGAGTTGTTGGGATGCAGTTTACTATTTATAGTAAATATGATTGAAAAAAATTTGAACAATTTTTCAAACCACAATTAAACTAATGTTTTTCAGTACAAAAATCTTAATATAGATATACTAAGTTTGTTTTTTTCACGTTTTTTCATTATTTTCAATTATTTTCAATAAAAATATTGACAAAAATATTAATTAATGATATTTTTAATACAAGGAGGAATTTAATATGAACATCTTATTAGTAAACGGATATCAAAAACATGATTTCTGTAAAGGCGAACTTAACTTTAGCTTATACAATATTTTTTAAATAAATTACGGCATCATCATAATGTACAGCTATCTTCAGTAGAATCATATGATATTGTTGATGAAAGAAATAAGTTTTTATGGGCTGACCTAATTATTTTTCAATTCCCAATTTATTGGTTTAATGTTCCAGGAAAATTAAAATTGTATCTTGATAATGTATTTGAATATGGGCAGTTTTACTCATTTGCTGATAAATATGGAACTGGTGGACTCATGAAAGGGAAAGAATATATTATATCTTCAACATGGAATGCACCAGAATATACTTTTAATGATTCCAATGAATTTTTTAATGGTAAAAGTGTAGACGAAATTCTAATATCATTTCATAAAGCAATGGAGTTTTGCGGATTTACACAAAGAGAAACTTTATCATTTCATAATGTAGTAAAGAAACCTAACTTTGAACAATACAAAGCAAAACTAGAACAATACATTGATGACAAAATTAACAAATAATTAGTTTTAATATTAAAAAGGTGAAAATGTTAACAATATTCAACTTTAAAAATAAATTAAGTATTCATGAACAATTAGATCTGTTAAAACTTTTCAATGAAGGAAATGTTAAAACAGAATTAATTATTTCACCAATAATACCTGTTAACGACAATGAATATTCTTTTTCAATTGCTTCGCAAAATATTGCTATCAAGGGTCGAAATGTTGGTGATTTAACTTGTGAACATCTCAATTACTATAATATAAAATATGCATTTGTCGGCCATCTAGAACGTCAAAAATTCTTAAATGAAACTAAAGATATCATTCGTTCAAAAATAAAACAGACATTAGTTGGAAATATAACTCCTATTATTTGTTTTGGCAAAGATAAAAATTATATTGCTGAGATACATCAACTTTTATCAGGAATTCAATTTCAAGGAAAAGAAATTATTATAGCATATGAAATTCTAAGTGCAACATTGAGTGGAAAAAAGGACTACAGTTTAGAAGAAATTTCTAATCATTTAACTATGCTAAAAAGGTATTTGTTCATATCTAGTCAAATATATAATTTTAAATATAAATTAGTATTTGGAGGAGGTGTACAATGTAA
The DNA here is from genome assembly GCF_047460035.1 of Streptococcus mitis. Classification (GTDB taxonomy): domain Bacteria; phylum Bacillota; class Bacilli; order Lactobacillales; family Streptococcaceae; genus Streptococcus; species Streptococcus mitis_DW. The sequence continues at coordinate 272,908 of NZ_JASHHB010000002.1, forward strand.
AGACATCCCTGAAATTATTAAATTAGGATTTGATGGAGTATTGATTGGAGATCGAACAAATACGTTATTAGAAGTATTTAATTTTTTAAATCAAAAAGAATTTTCCAACTAGTAAAAAATAAAAAAAGGAAAAAGTCATGACAAAAACAATTCTTGTTACAGGTGGAGCTGGCTACATTGGCTCCCATACCGTTAAAGCTCTTTTAAATGCTGGCTACCAGGTGCATGTCCTAGATAATCTCTCTACAGGAAATCGTTCGGCTGTGGATAGTCGTGCTAGCTTTAAGCAACTAGATGTTTATGATTCTAGTGCCCTAAAAGCTTACTTAGAAGAAAATCAGATTGATGCTGTTCTTCATTGTGCGGGTGAGATTGTTGTGAGCGAAAGTATTGAAAATCCAAGTAAATACTTCACTGCCAATGTTGCGGGTATGAACCAAGTTCTCAAAGTCTTATCTGAAGTTGGCATTCAAAAAATCATGTTCTCTTCGACTGCTTCCCTCTATGGTAATAACTGTATTGACAAGCCAGCTACTGAAGATACCCTGCTCGACCCTGTCAATCCTTATGCAGAAACAAAATTGATGGGCGAACGAATGATTTACTGGATGGCCAATCGCTATGATTGGAAATATGTCATTTTCCGTTACTTTAATGTTGCTGGGGCTGAAATGGATGCTTCAAACGGTCTACGTGTGAAAAATCCAACTCACATCATTCCCAATATCAACAAAACCGCATTGGGACAAAATGATAGCCTAAAAATATTTGGAGATGACTACGATACACGTGACGGTTCATGTATTCGAGATTACATTCATGTCTTGGATCTTGCACAGGCTCATGTTAAAGGAATGAACTACCTATTTCAAGAAGACAGTTCTTCTCAAATCTTTAACTTAGGAACTGAAAAAGGCTATACCGTCAAAGAAATCTTTAAAACTGCTGAAGAATTACTGAATCAAAAAATACCACACGAAATTGTTGCTCGCCGTGCTGGTGACCCAGCTAGCGTCCTAGCAGACGCATCAAAAGCTAAACAATATCTTGACTGGCAAGCTAGCTACTCCCTCGAAGATATTATTTTATCGGATTATCGTTGGCGTGTTAAAGAAGGTAAAAACATTTTGGAGTCATAAATCGTAACCAGCTCTCTGTGAACTACACCTCATGAAACAAGACTGAGTTATATTTACTTAACAAGGTGAGACTAGGCAAAAGTCTTTAAAATTAGAAAACGCATAGTATCAGGGTGTTGAATCCTTGATATTATGCGTTTTATTGTCGAAAAATTTGCTTTGTTTTCTCCTCAAATTGAGTTTTTGTCCAGCCTTACTTTTATTCATAAAATATTCTCCACTATTAAATTCATGAAATTAATATTTGACTTTATTTTCAACATTAAAATTATTCGCATTTTAAAACATTAAGATAGCACCTCCGTATAAGATTGTAACTTATCAGTTACCTTAAATAGCTGGGCATAATAAAATAATTTATGTAAGTGAATTTGATTTTGTTGAAAATATTTCTTAAAGGCTGGTGCAATAATTTGAAGATCCACCTGATGAACTGGTCTTAGACATTCAACCAAAACTCGTTCAATTTCATAAACTTTAATAAATTGACCAGGAAGACGCTCTATTTCAATAATTCCTTCACTATAGTGAGAGCGTAAGATAATAGGACATATATCTGCTTCCTTAATGTTTTTGGTATTCGTACCATAAGGAAAACTCATTGTCATGTTAAAAGGGATAGTCAAAGATAAACCATGTAACCAAAGTGCTGTCTCCAAAGAAAGGATTCCCTTTGGAAATCGATACTGAAGGACAAACCACTCATCTAAATAAATATCAGGTAAGCGATATAACCCTTTTTCTTCAGCATTGATTTTTCCTTCTGTAACCATTTTCAATAAGATTTTGTAGTGTAAATTTTCATCTACTACTTGTTTAAAAGTTAAAAAACCATACTGATTGAAAGAGTTCATCAGTTTTTCTCTTTTATCAACCATTTCATTCTCCTTTCTTAGAAATAAATTCATTTAGTTTTTTATTTCAAACTGAATCTATAAGTAAGCTAGACCACCTATTATAAAGAAGAAGTAAGCCATGGACTAATAGGTTCCACTCCAAATGAAGCCCTAGAAACATTTCTGGTAAAAACATACAAACAGCAAGATAAAACACTTGTCAAAGAAACTCTGATGTCTAATTTTCTGACCAACTTCAATAAAATTTCTCAATACAGAAATTCTTCAACCATACTCACATTGATTAAGAAAAGAATAGTGATGTAATCATGATTTCAATTTTTAAATCATGATGCCCATTTTACCTTTCTTGCCTTAGCTGGTTTAAATCGAATCTTATTAATGAGTCTAAGCTCTATTTCTCTACAATCTGTAACGGAGGTATCATTGATTTTAAGGCTTCTTGGAAAGTATTGATTACCTTTTTCATGTGATAATTCTACTGTATAACTGATACCATTACTTAATTTAAAGACTACAAAATAAATATGATCTCTTTTAAATCGGCGACCGACTCTTCTATTCAAAATGCCATCAGTTGTATAGAATTTACACTCCATTACATGTAACATTTGATAAAGCAACAAGGTTCCAACTATTTTGAATTTATTTTCGTTGAACCAACCATTATCAGCTTTATTAAGACGTTCCAATGTCCAATCATCTTTTAATCCTTCAAAAATACTCCCTGCATTATTAGTTGGTAAATTAACATGATGTTCTCTAGATAATCCTAAAAGATGAGGAATGGAGGAATTTGGGACTGATAGAATAATTTCAGGACAGTTCTCCATATTTGTCTGATAAATATATTTGTACTGAGAAACATTTTTCTCAATAGTATTGGCCAAGCAATCCATCTTAACATTGAGAATATCAATCTTTCCATCAAAAGTCTTTAGCCATTCCAAAGTATAAGTCATTTGAATTTTCTCCTAAAAAAGAGAAGGAAGCTCCTGCTTCCTTCTCTCCCACGTATTGAGTTTCACCTCACGCTAGATATGCCCTATCTGTTCCTCAAGGGTAGGCAGTCCTGCTATTCTTTTTCTCAACAAACAGTCTGAACTGAGAGCGGAGCCCACAGGCGGGTGCAGACCATATCCACTAGCCCACAAGTAATTATATCATTTAATTACTTTCATTATACGCAATTAGTCCATATTTGTCAACAATTACATTCATTATGAATATCTAAATAAATCAGGCCACCTATTTTAAACAAGCAGCAAACTATAAACTAGTAGGTTCCACACCAAATGTAAACCCATACTTCCCCATAAGTCAGATTTATAGCGCACCATCCCTAAAAACATCCCAAGTGAAACATATAAACACCAAGCTAGAATGGTT